>DAOWIP010000530.1 GCA_030640865.1 Sedimentisphaerales bacterium
AGTATCTCAGCAGCACGATCCGGTGGTTCGTTAGTGGTGGAAAGAACCTCCTGCAAACGAACCGAACCGAGAGGCAAACTGTGATATTCGGTTATTTCACCCTTGTGCAATATCGTCAAAAGGGTATTGCCACCGCCCACATCGGCAATCAGGGTGGGGGAACTGTCTTTGGCCACGGAATCAGCCAGGGCCTCGCGAACGGCCGAAACGGTCAGCCGACTTTCTTCCGAAGTAACAATCACCTCCACATCCAAACTCGTGGCCATGAATATACGGTCGAGAAAGGTGTCGCTATTGCTTGCTTCCCGCACGGCACTGGTAGCCACGGCCCGAACCTGTTCGACATTGAAAAAGTCCAGAACCCGCCGATAGTCTCGCAGGACGGCGACAGCCGAGCGCATCGTCGGGCCACTCAGGCGCCCGTAGCGGAAAGTGTCCTGTCCGAGCCGAACCGCCCGCCGGAGTTTCTCCAGCACCATGATTTTACCGTCAGAGAGTACCTCGGCAATTACCATTCGCAACGAGTTCGCCCCAATGTCGATGGCTGCTACGGTCTGAACCGGGACGGGGGTTTTAGAAGTTTTAGCGTCTTTATCCACAAATATAAATTCCTGTATATATGAACTTATCCCGGCTTTGCCGGGGACTTTGTACCGCTGGCGTCTCGCCGGCATAAGTCAAAGATGCAGCCGAGACGGCTGTGGTACTTTAATGCAGCCGAGAGGGCTGCGGTACTTTTGAATTACTCACCCGGCTTCCGGTCGGACGAAAGTTCCGGTTTAGTGGCGCGGGCGGCTTCAGCCGTTTCTTGCGAGACATTGATTTGCTCAGGCTCGACAGCCGACGTCTTGTCGGCCGGTTGACTTTGCTCGGCTGGTTGGCTCCGCTCATCGGGTTGCTTAACCTCGGTGGGTTGCTCAGTCTCCATTGGTTGTTTGACGTCGGTCAGTAGCTCAATTTCAGCCGGCTGCTCCGCGGTGCCGGCTGGTTCCATTGGTTCTCTGATAATCTGGACGAGCTTTTCCCACAGTTTCTGTTCGTTAAGTTTCTGCCAGTAATCCGTTAATTTCTCGAACATTTGTTCTCGTTGGCTGAGACAATCCTGTTGGCAATATTCGATTCCGACCTTCAGGCGGGCAAACGGCCGGGCATGCCCGAAATAATCCACGGTACGTTGATGTTCTTCTTCCAGAAATGTTTGCAGTCGCTCGGCCCTGACATCATAGTCATGAACATTACCCAGCAGTGTTTGTAGTCTTTTTATTGCCTTGATGATATTGTCCAGCCGGCCGGAATAAACAGTTCGGCAGATTTCCAGTGTATATCGCAGGCGCTTGGCGGCTATTCGCATGAGATGATGACGTTTATAATCGTGAGGATTCGCCAGACTATCCTGATAAGACATCAAACCATCAAGCTTTTTTTGAACATGCCTGCGTACCTGCTGAAAAACATAAGGACTTTGGACCGATACCCTGTGTCTTTTCAGGCCGAACAGTATCCGTCCTGTCTCGGAATACATCTCGTCGAGTATCGAACCGGAATCCAGTCTTTCCACAACTTTTATGACCTGGGGCTGAAGGATTTTTCGCTGCTGCTCCAGTCTCAGCAAAAACCGTTTAATTCCTGCTCGATGTTGTTTCTCCGGCAGAGCGTCTAATAACTGACGAACTGACATTATGGCCACGTCTTTATCTCTTGCGGCACCAAGCTGTTTTGTTGTGCGGCGGACTTCCTTACGCCACTTTTTGTACTTCCCGGCTGGAAAACAGCCATCGAACATTTGCAGACCGGCCCGCAATCGCCGGGACGCCACCCGCGCCTTATGGACGCATTCGCTGTCAACATTTTGGCGTATGCCTTCAAACTGCCGTGTCAGGGCGTTGAGCTGCCGCCGAAAATGCCGCCCTGCGAGAAGCTGATAACTTTCATCAATTGACTCTTTCACAACGTCCGTCTTGTAGGGTGGGGTTTTACCCCACGCGGTTTTCTGTTTTTTTCGCTATACTAATAAACTTCCGGCACAAAAGTTTGATCGGTTATCGGAGGACGCACATAACCGCCTTCGTCCTGACGGGGCGGCAGTTTGATCGGTTCGGGCGTCAAATCCTTATAAGGGATCACGCTTAGCAGATGGCTGATACAGTTCAGACGCGCCCGTTTCTTATCGTCGGCTTCCACTACGTGCCAAGGCGCCTGTTTGATGTCCGTATGGGCGAACATTTCATCCTTGGCCTTGGAATACTCCAGCCATTTTTTGCGCGATTCAAGGTCCATCGGGCTGAGCTTCCAGCGTTTTGTCGGGTCGTGGATACGGCTTTGGAAACGGCGCTCCTGTTCATCGTCGCTGACGGAAAACCAATATTTGATTAGTATGATCCCGGAGCGGATAAGCATTCGTTCGAATTCGGGACATGATCGCAAAAATTCACGGTATTCTTCTTCGGTGCAGAAGCCCATTACTCGTTCGACGCCTGCCCGGTTGTACCAGCTTCGGTCGAACAGCACCATCTCGCCTGCTGCCGGCAGATGCCCGGCGTATCGCCTGAAATACCATTGTGTTTTCTCTCGTTCGGTCGGCGTGGCCAATGCCACCACCCGACAGACACGGGGATTCAGGCTTTGCGTAATCCGCTTGATGACACCGCCCTTGCCAGCCGCGTCGCGACCTTCGAAAATCACTATGGCTTTAAGCCCTTTGTGTTTGATCCATTCCTGGAGTTTGACCAACTCAATCTGCAATTTGGCCAATTCGCGCTCATAGACCTTCTTTTTCAGCTTTTTATCGGACTTTCCCGCTTGTGCCGATTTCTGTTCGTCTGTTTTTTTGGAGCGGGAATGTTCTTTGTCTGTTGACGCCTTTGACTTTTTTTTGTCGTTGTTTTTTGTCATACGAAAGACCTCTGATTGGGTAATGGGATAAGATGAAAAGGCGGCAGTCGGATTCGAACCGACGAATAACGGATTTGCAATCCGTCGCCTTAAACCACTTGGCCATGCCGCCTTACTAATATTTATACACAAAATCGAATTTTTTGTCAATAATCTAATACCGGTTCCCGTTAGACAGTTTCGTGTTTTTCAACATACTGAATAATATACTATTATATTCATAACTATATGTCATATCGGGATTTATGTGTTTAGCTCTGTATCTTTTGTTCTTTTTATGTGGCTATCTGGAAATATATTGATACAATAATGCTGAAGTCTCATTGACCTTTGAGTTATTTATTGTAAATTAAATTCAGGAAATATACGCACCGCGTATTGGAATTCCCGCGAGTGAAACCGTAAGATTTTGTCGTAAGGTTACTTACCCGCGTACTAACTGGAAATTTCAATCGTGAGCACTATACATTACGGGGCGTGGCGCAGTTTGGCTAGCGCGCGTGACTGGGGGTCACG
>DAOWIP010000541.1 GCA_030640865.1 Sedimentisphaerales bacterium
AATTGAACATTAATTATTATGATGCTCTTAATAATCCGAATGACCCTTATGGCGATGAGGAACTGGACATCAGACGATTTCTTTTGTCGCAGAGCATTGCGCTTGTTTTTCAGGGTATTCCGGGGATTTATATTCATTCACTGATCGGCTCGCGAAACTGGAAGGACGGCCCTCGGCTGACTAATATGCCGCGTAGTATCAACCGTGAGAAACTCGATCTTGATTTGTTGGAACAGCAACTGCTTGATGATGGATCGCGACGGGCAAAAGTGTTCAGCCAATATACTGATATGATACGTAAGCGCCGGGCCGAAAGGGTTTTTCATCCACTCGCTCGGCAGACTGTGCTTGATTTGGGGGATGCGATTTTCGCACTGGCGCGTACTTCTGACGATGGGAATGAAATTATCATCGCCTTACATAATGTAACTTGTGAACCAATTTCACTGACCATCGAGCCGGAGCTTTGGAACAAAAAGTTCGGCCTTTCACTATCGGCTCGTGCCAAACTGACAGACTTGATAAGCGGAACAACAATCGAATTGGACAGTTCTGATTCTCATTATTCAGTTCAATTAACCCCTTACCAATTCGCCTGGCTCAAGACAACCGCCGCCAAAATAAACATCGAATCAACATTAAAGCCAAAAGGAATATCGAAAGTGCCGGATACTTTTAATTCACCCGTGGGAGAACAGTATGAGCCAAAACAGTTTAAGGCCAAGTGAATTGCCAAACTTGACAATCGAACGATTGGGAGAAAACACCTTTGTTTCGCCGTTAAAAGGTGGGACAAGGCGGTTTGTGGATGACAGTGAAAAAATACTGGTTTATTCGATCAGCGATAAAGTAAAAGACTGTATGGATAAGACAGGCGAAGTGCCGTCGTTCGAGCGGGCCGGGCCGAGAGAAAAAATATATTTCAATCCGGCAAAGCTCAATTGCGGTATCGTAACGTGCGGCGGTCTCTGTCCGGGGCTTAACGATGTCATACGCACGATAACACTCTGTCTTATATGGCAGTACGGTGTGCGGAAAGTCTATGGTTTTAGATACGGTTACGCGGGGCTGTCCTCGAACGCGTTCGAAGAACCAATGCTGCTGACGCCCGAAGTAGTGGATAATATACATCTGAGGGGAGGCAGTATATTGTCGTCCTCACGCGGCCCGCAAAAACCGGATGATATGATCGATCAATTGGTTAAAAGGGACGTCAAACTGCTGTTCGCTATCGGCGGAGACGGGACCCTGAAGGGAGCGTCGGCACTAACTGAAACAATCAAAAAAAGAGGATTGAAAATCAGTGTTGTAGGAATACCAAAGACAATCGATAATGACATCATAGGCGTCGAACAGTCTTTCGGGTTCTCCACCGCGGTAGATGCGGCAAGGTCGGCAATATGCGGCGCACACGAAGAAGCAAAAGGAGCGTGGAACGGCGTCGGACTGGTTAAACTGATGGGCAGAGACTCAGGGTTTATCGCGGCGAACGCCACACTGGCCAACAGCGATGTCAACTTCTGCTTTGTGCCGGAGGTGCCGCTGATACTGGAAGGCGAAAATGGGTTTTTAAGGCAGTTGGAAAAACGACTCGATCGCAAACATCACGCGGTGATCGTTATTGCAGAAGGAGTGGAACCGGCTGAGTACGAGCAAAATGAAAAGAAAAAAGATGCCTCCGGAAATGTTATCCGGAAAGATGTCGGACCATTACTCAAACGGAAAATTAAAGAGTATTTCCAAAAGATCGGTAAGCCACTGTCATTAAAATATATTGATCCAAGCTATATCATCCGCAGCGTACCGGCGAACTCGCATGATTCGGCGTTCTGCCTGGCATTAGGTCAGTACGCGGTCCACGCGGGAATGAGCGGCAGGACCAATATGGTGGTCGGTTACTGGAATCAATATTTTACCCATGTGCCAATCGCGTTGGCCACAATGAAACGGAAAAAGATCGCCCTGCAGGGATTCTTGTGGCAGATGGTACTGGGGACGACCGGGCAGGAATGTAGAGAGAAGATAAAAGAAAGTAGAAAGTAGAGAGTAGAGAGTAGGGAGTAGAGAGAAAAGGAACTGAACATCGAACATCGAACGTTCAACATTCAACATCGAATGGAAAAAAATGAATGAATAGAATAGCCATATATACTGGTTCAGAGTAAATGGCGGGCATGGCCCGCCCTACTTTTTATCCGGGCTACGCCTGCTAAAAATTAGGTAGAGCCTCAAACTGTTGGTAAAAGAAAGTTACTTTTTGATAATAACCATATTTTCGCATCAACATCAAGGATTTTTTAAGCGGTTGAGTGGCACCTTTCTGTATTTCAGAGGTCTTCAAGTCAGGTACCAGCGGCCGAGGAGAAACTTCAGGACCAGTGTAAGCACAATGAAGGCCGGGATGAGGACAGCGCCGCTGTAAAGCATATAGCCAAAAAAGCCGGGCATCTTCACGCCATTCTGCTGAGCGATACTCTTGACCATAAAGTTCGGTCCGTTGCCGATGTATGTACCCGCTCCCATAAACACGGCACCGAGCGAAATTGCTACAAGCAGTTCCTGCGGAATGCCCGCTATTCGTGTAACATCACCCGTAACCGTTTTGGCGGTTTCAAAAAACACAACATAAGTCGGCGCATTATCGAGAACACTGCTGAGCAAACCTGTTGTCCAGAAAAACTGCCACGGCTGGGTCAGTTGCAAATCGCCGCCCCGTGCATTAAGTATCTCGACCGGCACCTGCATGGTAATGAATATCCCCACGAACAAGACCGCCACCTCCACAATCGGTGTATAATTAAACCTGTTCTCAAACCGTACCAAACGTGGAGTCGTAACGAGAGAAAGCACCACAAACAAGACCAATAAACCCTCACGCAAAAAAAACGGTACAATGGGCCAATTTTCCCGATCAAGCAGAGGCTTATCCGGGGTCAAAAGCGCAACCGACATCACGACACCCAACAGCCATAAAAAATTTATGCTGCCGCGTAAAGACAACCCTCGCACCTTGATTTCATCCTGTTCGATACCGTCCCGCCGTTCCGCGCGATAAGCAAGCGTGTCCCATAAATAATAAACCATCAGCAAAATAATCACGCCGGCCAGCCACTGCGGCCAAAGGCAAATCGTCCAGAAAAAAGGTACGCCCCTGAGATAACCCAAAAACAAGGGCGGATCGCCAATCGGCAGCAGACAACCGCCAATATTGCAGACCAGAAAAATAAAGAAGACTACCGTATGCTTAACATATTTTCGTTCCCGGTTGGTCCGCAAAAGCGGCCGAATCAAAAGCATCGCAGCACCGGTAGTCCCGATGAAACTCGCTATCGCAGCACCAACGGCCAGAAAAATCGTGTTCGTGAGCGGATGGGCCGGCAGATCGCCCCTGAACTGTATCCCGCCGCTGATCACATAAAGACTGAACAGCATTACAATAAACGGGATATACTCCGATAACAGAGCGTGATTTAGTACCTGACAGACAGCCCGGAACCCGGTCAACAGACACGGCGTATGCGATGAGTGATCAATAACGCCCGGATGAAAAAACCAATAATACGCTATCACCAGCAGTGACAGGAACAGAGAAACAAACAGCCGATTCCGGTTTTCCTCCCACCATCGCTCGGCAGCCTCAATCAGCGGCAGGACAGCGACGCACAGCAGTAACGTGGCAAACGGGATCACGGCCCATAGCGGTGGAATCTCGTAGTCGTTAGGCATCTGCATAAATGTCCCTTTTTCTCCCCATCGAGTTTTTTGTAAAACACCAGCTTATGTCTTTATCTTTTTTCCCCGTTGCCCTCCATAATAAGGATACGTATCAAAGACATCACCCTTTCCCATTATGCGGGGATCGTTCGTGGCTTTCAGTTCGGCTATGAGCATAGCGGCCAGTTCTTGTTTTACCGCCGCATACTCATCCGATTTTGCTACATTGTTTAGTTGTCCGGGATCCTTTTTCAGGTCATAGAGTTCTTCCGACGGTCGCTTTCCACAGGCCAGTTCAAAAAGTCTTTTAACCCCTGTTTTGTCGCGATGTTCCATCATATACGTTTTTGTGGGAGAACCGTCGATGTCGCCGAAAGGCTCTTCGGGATCGTTGCCTGGCATTGGTTTGGGGTTGCCCGCCGGCCAGCGGTCCGGCTTGAAGTTGCGAATATACAGATAGTCCCTGGTACGGATCGCGCGCATTGGATAACCCACGCCTCCTTCTCGTACCCAGGCATGGCGTTCCTTGCCGACAAACACCTTGTCACGCTGCGCATCCACCAGCCCGGCTTTGCCGGACCGGAGCACGCTTAAAAAGCTCCGGGCCGTCATATCTCGTGTGGGTTTGAGCTGCGCTGCTTCCAGAAATGTCGGTGCCAGGTCCGCCAGGCTGACAAAGTCTTCCACCACTCGGCCGCCCTTGATGTTTTTCCCCCAGCGTACCGCCAGCGGCACTTGTGTGCCCAGATCATATAGATTACTCTTACATCGTGGGAACGGCATCCCGTTATCGCCGGTGATCACTACCAGAGTGTTGTCGAGTTCGTTGTTTTGTTCCAATAGTGTTAGTATTTCGCCGACTTCCCGATCGAACCGTTGGACTTCCCAGTAATAATCACAGATGTCTGAGCGGACTTCGGTGCTGTCGGGCAGGCACGGAGGCACTTGCACATCTTCGAGTTTCATACCGCTGTTTATACCGGACTGCCAGGTATATTTTCGATGTGGGTCGAAGCTGCCGAACCAGAAACAGAATGGCTTATCGGCCGGCCGGGCCTGGAGGAACTGCTTGAAATTCTTATATTTTGGCCCAGCCGGGTTACGGTTCCGTCCTCCCGGCTTATCCCGCCCTGGTTTCCAGCCTGCGCGGGTGTATCCCACATGATAACCGGCTTTTTCCAGCATATCCGGATACACCTTGAATTTCCCCGGCAATGTACCCCATAAGTCCCCCCCTTCTTCCAACTGCCAGTGCCGCTGTCCCGTCAGGATTGATGAGCGGGACGGACTGCACGAGGGTGCCGAAACGAAGGCGTTAGTGAACAGCACTCCCTCACGGGCCGCCCGGTCGAACGTCGGGGTTTTGACCACCTTGTCGCCCGCGATGCTCGCATGCGGCCAAGACCAGTCATCGGCAATGGCAAGTAGAATATTGGGCCTTTTTATTTTGGGTTTTGTCCCCGCCCACGCGCAGCCGTTCAGTGCCGTTCCGCCGAACAGTCCCAGACCAGCCCCCGCAAGTCCCTTCATAAAATCCCGACGATTCACTGTTTGTCGAGTGAACATAAGATAGTTCCTCCAATAAGTATATGCCTTGAACAAGAACTACACTTTCTGTGATTTTTATTGTCTTATCTTCGGCCTAAATCGCATCGTTCACCGCGTCGAACAT
>DAOWIP010000187.1 GCA_030640865.1 Sedimentisphaerales bacterium
AGAAAGCAATGAAGAGAAGGTGGCGAAGAGCACCTCTGTGAAATACAGAACGGTGGCACCCTAATAGAACGGGGGGAGAGGAATATGCCACAATCGAAAAAGGGGATTAAGACCATAATGCAAATTGTTCTGGTACTGATTGTCCTTGCGGGCGGTGTAATCGCGGCGAAGGTACTGATAGCCCTGCGCGAGCCGCCGCAACGAAAAGAACAAAAAGTAATTCCGCCGTTAGCTAAAGTGGAAACCGTACGAAAACAAGACGTTCAAATGTTTGTACGCGGTAACGGAACGGTAAGAGCAAAGACCCTGGTGCAGGTCGTACCACAGGTGCCCGGCAGAGTAGTGGCAATCCATAGCCAACTGCTTGACGGAGGCTTTGTCAACAAAGGAGAGACGCTTGTAACGATTGACCCGCGAGATTATGAATTAGCGGTTCAACGCGCCGAGGCGGGTGTGGCTCGCGCACAAGTAAAACTCGATATGGAAAAAGAAGAGGCCGAGGTTGCCCATCGTGAATGGGAGCAATTGCATGCCGGCGAACAGCCTGCCTCATCACTGGTATTTCGTGAGCCGCAGATTCGCCAGGCTCGTGCGGAACTGGCGTCAGCTCAGGCGGAACTGGATACCGCGAAACTGAATCTGGAACGGACGCGAATATCCCTGCCATTCGCAGGGCGGGTGATTACCAAAAACGCGGATATCGGCCAGTACGTAGTAATGGGCCAATCAGTGGCGACGGTGTATGGAACAGAAGCAATAGAGATTTCCGTACCATTAGAAGACAGGGAACTGGAATGGTTCGATGTGCCGATGAATGCAAATAAGATGTCGCAAGACGCTACCGGTAATACACAATCCAAAGCTGAAGTCGTCGCTGATTTCGCGGGCGCAAAACACAGTTGGCAGGGACGAGTTGTACGTACTGAAGGACAAATAAACCCGAAAACCCGAATGGTCCATGTAGTAATAGAGGTAAAAGAACCATTCAAACAAACCGCTGACAACGCAGTGCTACAGCCGGGGATGTTTGTTGAAGTAGTTATAGCGGGCAGAACCCTGAAAGACGTGTTTGTGATTTCACGTTCGGCAGTCCATAATAGCGATGAACTTTGGATAGCCCAGGACGGCATATTATACATTCGCAAGGTTGAGATTGCCCGCCGAGATAAACGTTTCGTTTATGTAACGGCTGGTCTTGAAGAAAAAGCCGACATCGTAGTCAGCAATCTCGATATAGTTACGGACCAAATGAAAATCAGAACGATTAGATGAGTGTATGGGTGTATGGGTGTATGGGTATAAGAGTATAAGAGTGTAAGGGTATGAATGAACTTGAACAAAGGCAGGGCGTATTAGGCTGGTTCGTGTCCAACCATGTGGCGGCTAACCTGATGATGCTGGTAATTATGGGAGCGGGACTTTTATCGCTGAAATCGATTAAGGTCGAGGTCTTTCCCGATATGAGCGTGGATATAATCACGATCAGCGTGCCCTATCTCGGCGCAACTCCGGCGGAGGTGGAAGAAGGCGTCTGTCAGCGTGTGGAAGAGGCGGTGGCGGGCATTGAAGGTATTAAGCGTTTGCGTAGCACGGCATTCGAGGGAATAGGCACTATAACAGTGGAAGTTGAGGAATACGCGGACATCAAGGAAGTGTTGGACGATGTCAAGGCGGAGGTTGACCGTATAATAACATTCCCAAAAGAGACGGAAAAACCCATTATCAGGGAAATTTCAACGCGGTATCAGGTTATTACGTTAGCGCTGTTTGGCGATGTGCCCGAACGTACACTAAAAGATCTGGCCGAGACGATATATGATGACCTGACCGCTATGAAAAATATATCACAAGTGGAAATCACCGGCGTAAGGCGTTACGAAATATCAATCGAGGTATCGGAAGAAACACTGCGAAAGTATGGACTGAGTTTCGAGGCGGTTGCAGAGGCGGTGCGGCGTTCGTCATTAGACCTGCCGGGCGGTTCGGTCAAAACCGAGGGCGGCGAAATACTGGTTCGGGCGAAAGGGCAGGGGTACGCAGGAGAAGATTTTGAAAAAATAGTGGTCTTGGCCCACAACGACGGTACTGAATTGCGTTTGAGCGATATCGCGACTGTAGTGGACGGCTTCGAGGATTCCGACCGAACAGCAAGATTCGACGGCAAACCGGCGGCTCTGATTAACGTATTCCGTGTTGGAGAACAGGGCGCTCTTGATGTTGCGCATACCGTCAAAGAATATGTCCGGACCAAACAGGCTCAATTGCCGGAAGGCATATCCATCGCCACATGGTTCGACCGATCATCGTATCTGCGCTCCCGGTTGAATCTGCTCAAGCGCAATGCTCTCTACGGCTTAGGCCTGGTGGTGCTGTGCCTGGCATTCTTCCTGGATGTCAGAGTTGCGTTCTGGACTGCGCTGGGGATTCCGATTTCCTTCCTCGGAGCTTTCGCATTGCTGCCCCATTTCGATATTTCAGTAAATATGATCTCCCTTTTTGCCTTTATCGTGGCGCTGGGGATTGTGGTCGATGACGCGATTGTCGTTGGCGAAAACATTTTCGCCTATCGCCAAAAAGGAATGGACCGCGTTCAGGCGGCAATAAAAGGCGTAAAAGAGATGGCCTCTCCGGTTGTTATCGCGGTGCTGACGACAATGCTCGCGTTTGTGCCGATGCTGTACACCACCGGAATGATGGGCAAAATGATCAGAAACATACCTGTTGTAGTAATCAGTGTGTTCGCATTGTCGCTGGTGGAGGCGCTGCTGATTCTGCCGGCACATTTGTCGGTGGGCCGAGCCGGGAAAACACTCGGACCGATCGGACGTGGGCAAAAGCGAATTCGTGATTGGCTGGATCGTCTTGTAGGACTGGTGTTCGCGCGACTGCTGGAACATTTTTTGATATGGCGATATTTGATACTCGCTCTGGGGTTGGCTGTTTTGACAGCGACAATTGGCTTTATCGCCGGCGGACATTTAAAGTTCACGATGATGCCCAAGGTCGATGCGGACAATATATGGGCGTCACTGACTATGCCGCAGGGTACTCCGCGAGAACAAACCGAGGCGACTGTTCGTCGTCTGGAAGAGGCCGCCGAAAAGGTGCGAACGGAGCTCGAGGCCAAACGTGATAACAGTAAACCCGCTCTCTTTCGGCATATTGCCACTAACATCGGTAATCAGCCGTTTGGCCAAGCCAGCAGCGGCCCCGGCCGTATGGGAGGCGACACAGGAGGATCGGGAACGGCTCATCTGGCTGAAGTGAATATCGAACTGCTCAGCAGTGAAGAACGTGAAATTTCGTCAACCGCGATTGCCAACCGCTGGCGTGAGGCGGTAGGGGAGATACCAGGGATTTCATCGCTGACCTTTACGGCCTCGCTTTTTTCGGCCGGTGACGCGGTGAACATCGAACTTTCTCATCGTAATTTCGATACACTTCTGACGGTGGCCGACAAACTCAAAAACACATTAGGCAGCTATCAGGGAGTAAGCGATATAGCCGACAGTTTCGAAACAGGCAAGCTGGAGCTGAAGCTCTCGCTGAAGGATGAGGGTCGCGTGCTGGGCCTGACTCTGTCCGATCTGGCACGTCAGGTACGTCATGGATTTTACGGTTATGAAGTTCAACGTGTTCAACGCGGGCGAGACGATATTCGTGTGATGGTCCGTTATCCACAAGAGCAGCGAAGAAGCCTTGCTGACATCGAAAACATGCGAATCCGGCTTGCCGACGGTGTGGAAGTGCCGTTCCTGACCGTTGCCCAGGTGCAACAGGGACGAGATTACGCGACAATTAACCGTGCCGAACGACGGCGGGTCGTAAGCGTAACGGCTGACGTCGATGAAACTATCGCCAACGCCGGCGAGATAAACCAGGATTTAATGAAAGACGTGCTGCCGCAGTTGAAACAGGAATATCCCGGCCTGACTTATGATTTCCAGGGCGAGCAGAAGGAAAAAAGTGATTCTATGAGAACACTTTCGTATAACGCAACCGTGGCATTATTGGCGATATTCGCCCTGCTGGCGATCCAGTTCCGCAGTTATATTCAGCCGATTATTATTATGTCAGCAATACCTTTCGGGCTTATCGGCGCAGTATTGGGACACATTATTATGGGATATAACCTGACGATGCTTTCGCTGTTCGGTATAGTGGCATTGACAGGGGTGGTGGTGAACGATTCACTTATCCTGGTCGATCTTATCAATCGTCAGCGACGTTCGGGCGGTATTCTGGCGGATGTGGTACGAGATTCTGCGGTACGGCGGTTTCGTCCGATTATCCTGACGACACTAACAACCTTTTTAGGGCTGACACCCATGATACTTGAAAAAAGTCTCCAGGCGAAAATACTTATACCTATGGCTATCAGTCTGGGTTTTGGTATAATCTTCGCTACGGCAATAACTCTGGTGTTGGTTCCCGTGCTTTATATGATACTGGAGGATACAAAAAAGCTGATTTGAATATCCAATATGCGTAAAAGTGACCAAAAGCGATTAGAGCGAAAACTTGCAGGCCTGAGCGAGGCCCATCGGAAACGACTGTACAAACAGGCAGCCAGAGTTCGCAAGGCAGCTCAGATCAAAGCCGGAAGGAAATCGACCGGCTCGAATGAAAATACCCGCGATTGGCAGTCCGCAGACGAGTCGATTTCTTTTGAAAAACGCTCCGGGCCGGCCCCGATGTTACTTGAAGACTGGGTCCTCAGACTACTCGAAAAGGAACATCTCGATATTGACGAGACAACACCTGATCTACCTGCCGAACTGTATCTCGGAACTGTGATTTCCACCGGCGCGGGCCGATGTCAACTGCTCCATGAACACGGCCTCCGCGACGCCATATTGCGGCCCGAACTGACCGTAGCCCAGCGCAGCGATCTGGCCGCCGGTGACATTGTTGATTTTTCCATTTCGGCGGATGGCACGTATATCGTCGAACAGGTTCACCCACGCAAGACGGTCCTTTCCCGTCCGGACCCGCACGATCAACGGCTGGAACGTGTGATTGCCGCTAATGTCGATATTGCTGTTATTGTATCTTCCGTCAAGGCTCCGCCACTGAACACTAACCTAATCGACCGCTATCTTTTAGCAGTCGAGCGAGGCGGGATCACACCTCTGATATGTGTCAACAAAATCGATTTAATCTCCTCCGGTGCCGACCTGTCTGTATTAGAGAGTCGGTTCTTCACCTATAAAGAAATGGGAATTAATGTAATATATTGCTCGGCTCTTGCTGGAGAAGGTATTGACCATCTAACAGAGGATATGTCAGGCCGACTAAGTGTTTTTGTGGGCCATAGCGGCGTCGGCAAATCTTCCATTCTCAACGCGATTGATCCGTCGCTAACGTTGCCGATCGGACATTTGCATAAAAAAACCCGAAAGGGCCGCCACACTACCGCTGTTGCCGCTTTGTATGACCTGCCCCGCAATGTAAAAATCATTGACACACCGGGCGTGCGCAGCTTTGGTCTGTGGAAGATGAGTCCGCGGGAGCTTCGCTGGTATTTCAGGGAATTCGAGGCTTTTGCCGCTCAGTGCAAATTTTCCGATTGCTCCCACACGCACGAACCCGAATGCGCCGTCCAACAAGCCGTCGCTGACGGGAAAATCCAATCGGTACGTTACGAAAGCTATTGCCGTATTCTCGAAACACTCGCCAAAGATAAATAAAGGTAACGCCTTTTACAATTCCCGCTGATATTTTTCCAGGAACAGCTTTTTAATGGCTGTCAGAGCTTTTGTCAGGCGATTTTCGCCCCACGGCAGTACCGCGATAACATTACTGATTGTCTCATCAATTTGTTCCTCGCCTTCCCGCAGCAGCCAAATCTTATCGATATCGCTGCCTTTAAGGCCCTCCACAATGATCAAATCGTACTTACCCCCCAGTTGAGCTATCGCATCTTTGAGAGCCGGGGGTTCTTTTAATCGTCTTTTGGTAAAAACCGACCCCTCATTATAAGCTAAAACCGATGCTCCCAACCTGAAAAAGCGATCCGTATCGCTTCCCTCCCGATCCGATTCTATCGGCTCATGCGAATGCTTTACCACCGCCACCCGCATTCCCTTACCAACAAAAAAATCCAGCAGTCCTTCGATAAGAGTTGTCTTGCCGGAATTCTTAAAACCACTGATCCCGATAATTGGTATCTTCATCTCGTTCATTTGAGCAGGGAATCTGTCGAAGGTAATTCGAGCTTGGAATAATTTATTGGTTCGCTTCGCGGCGCTGAACGGTCGAGTTTGCCTAATCCGAGGACCACTCCGATTTGATCGTTTTGTTCCGCGAGCCGATCCATCATAGAACGCAAGTCCGCCAATTGTTTTTCCATCCGGGAGAACAGCGTTTTATCAATTTGGCCGTTTAGTATAGTCTGCGTTGCCATACGACTGATAAGATCAAATCTGCGATTCATACGACCGATCAGCCCGATTGTCCGCTTAACTTTGACGGCCAATTGCGGCTTGACACGATAGATTTTTGTGGAAGTTCTTGTCAGTTCTATCGAACGGACAATTTCAAGGGTTGCGCCCGCGGACTCGTTCAGGCTCCGCCATTGGTGAATCAGATCACAGCACTTTTCGAGGGCGAATCGAAGTTCATTTAAATCTTCAGGAGTAACGCTCTGAGAGGTAACAGATTTGGGATCACCCTGGTTTTCTTTCTCTTTTGCCGGCGAAAGGTTGTTC
>DAOWIP010000457.1 GCA_030640865.1 Sedimentisphaerales bacterium
GATGCCAGTTATTGTCATTTAAGAGCGTAGTAGAATACACGTTTGTTCCTGTGGTTCCCTCATAGCTTACATATAGCCTGCCTACCGGTTCCCCGGTCATAAGACCCATCCGCCAGGAGTTGTCCCCATCGGCGATTATGACGGGGTAAGCACTCTGTATCTCGTCAACCTTTATCCAGGCCGAGAGCGAAATCTCACACCGCAGGTTATCGAGATTCGGATCGATTGTGTCGTCGGTGGTAACATTCACATAAGAACTTGTAGTTGAGTCGCCGACACCGAAGAACTCCATGGCCTTGTCTCCAACCCAGCCGTCGTCCACCCAGTTAGGCTCCGAATCGCCGGCAATAACGCCGTCGTTGTTGTTGGCAGTGTCGAATACGTCTGAGCCGCCGGGACTTTCCTCAAAGTCCCAGTGGGCGATCGGGTCGTCATTGGCTCTGACATAAATCGTTACTACGTCACAGGCGTCCTTTTCGCCGTCATCACCGCGAAGTTGTAGTTCATACATCCCTGCCGTGTCGAAGGTTACGCAGGGGTCTTCGACGTTGGGACTGGGATCAAACGAAACACTGACCGGCCCGCTGATCTGCGACCAGGTTATTGTTACCTCACAGGGGTCCGCGGGGTTGCCGTCGTCGGTAACGGTTGCGTCCAGTTGAACCGTAACCGATGTGGCTTGCCACAAGATCGACTGATAGTCCCCGGCGTCAACACTCGGCGCAAAGTTGAAGTCGGGATTCGCCATAAACTGGACATCATCAACCACAAAAGGATGGCCATTACGCATACCCCACTGCGTACGGAAAGCGATCGTCGTCATATCGCTGTTGAGAACACTACTTCCGTCTGGGGCGCCCACCTGGAAGTATGTCAGTCCGGTAGCCACTGGCAGCAATATGTCTGAATTGGCCGCTGACAACAGAACATCATAATTAACACCCGGCATTCCCCAGTTATGTCCGACAATTCGCATCCGATGCACATTGAGCGTATCACCGGCGTCACTAAAATCACCATCTTTGTTTTCGTCCACCGAAAAAGACACTTCGTTACCAGATCCGACAGCATTCCAACTGCCGTCATAAAAATTAAATTGGCCCTCTGTCGAATTGGTAATTTTCATATTGATGGCATAGTCGTAGTTCTGAATTTCTGATGCGTTACTCAATATCAAAGCAATCGATCTGCTGCTCTCTGGGGGGCCTGTATATTCAGCTTGATCAGCCAAAGCGAGATAAAAATCCGCAACCCACTCATAAGCAAGCGGAGCACCCTGTTGAAAAATATCGTTGCTTGGGGGGTCTTCGTATGTACCGGTAAGCACGACCGCCTGGTTGGAACCAGGGGCTATGCCTATATGCGACTGAGCCGGTTTGGTCGGTACGGTCTCAGTCCAGCCGGTCAAAAAGGGGTCGGCCTCAAAATCGCCGTTCACCAGGTCCGCCTGCAACGAACCACATAATACTAATCCAATAATTAACACAAATGTAAATACTATTTTTTTCATTTTCTTTTTTCTCCAATAATTTTCAACATTTCTAACACCAATTCAGTGCCTTGACCGTCAAAGCACTACAAACACACAATTCTTCTTTTCTCGTACTTTCGTGTATTAAACCATTTTTCTCACCTCCTTTTGTCATTCAACAAGACTTTTGCAAAATGGGGGTTAGGCATACATTAGTAAAGAAATTTGGCTTTGGAAATTTCTTTACTAATCCCGTAACCATATTAGCATCAGCAAATTATTATCTTACTGAAAAATATGGCTTAAATTGATATTCTCAAAAAAATATGCCTGATCGCCATTTTGTAAAACTCCAGATTCAATATTGATCGCATAGAAACCTCTATTTTACCATGGTCAATTCGAGCATTGCCTCGGCGAACAGACACAGGTCTCTTTCGGTACCATCCTTACCCTCGGTTACCATCAGAGTCAGGAATCTGTCGTTCTTATCTAACTCGAGCCATACTGATACCGCTGCCGACTGAGGTGTCTGACCGAATCGACCGAAACGCTCCTTGCCATCTACCAAAACCCGGATATCCGCCTCGGCCTCCTCTGGAATTGTTTCGTTAATACCGCACAAAGCGCTGAAGCTCATGATTTTTTGCTCTGGTAAAGCCGAGCGAATCGCGTCCAGATCAAAAGTGATTCCCGCGTTTGAATGAATGTAAATGGCCGGATGGATCGCTGTACCGTACTTCAGGTTGTCCAGATAGGGCAAACTCTGCATTAAACCCACATCATATACTATCAATTCGCCGACATTGGTAATATCACCCCAGCAGGTGTCGTCAGTATCCCTACACCCGTTAAACACATCTCCGGTGGAACTTACCTGAATCCTGCCGTTGACACAGCCCGGCATGAACACACCGTCGATAAAAACGGATTCTTCGAC
>DAOWIP010000441.1 GCA_030640865.1 Sedimentisphaerales bacterium
AATAGCGGCATCAGGGCCGTCGGTACCGGTGGTATGGCAGGTATATGCGTTAGTTACCTGGCTGCTGGGTATGTGGATATTCACCGGTTGGCTTATTTTGCGATTGCGGCATTTACGCAGGGTTAATTTGCGAAATCAGGATCAGACCGCCCTACCGGAATGGTTTGCGGATTTGCTCACTCACAGTGCGAAACGGCTGAAATTACAACTGATTCCGAAAGTTGTACTGACCAACAGAGTCATTACACCTGCCGTATTTGGCCTGTTTCGGCCGGTACTGCTTATGCCTGCTGATCGGCTTGCGAAACTATCACGTCAGGACGCCGAGCATATTCTGCTGCACGAGTTGGCTCATATCAAGCGTGGCGACCTGCTGGTGCATGGGTTTTATATATTGCTGCAAACCGTTTATTGGTTCAATCCTTTGTTGTGGCTGGTACGCCGTCAGATGCAGCATTTCCGTGAGCTGTGCTGCGACGCGACGGTTGCGCGGATTCTGCGTGAGCGGACGAGCGAATATCGCGATACTCTTTTGGAAACAGCCAGAGAACTGCTTGCCAAACCGGTCGAGCCGGGCCTTGGCCTGTTGGGCCTGTTCGAGGACTCGAACCGACTGCTGACCCGCCTGCGATGGTTAGAGAAAAAAACCTGGCGACACCACCGCCTCCGCATCGCGGTAGTCTGTGCGATAATGACCCTGATGTCCGCCTGCGTCCTGCCTATGGCAAAAACGGATAAGGAAGGCAATGCAGTTGAAGAAGACCACACTGCCCAAAGCCCCACCCTACAAGGGGATAACGAATCAAAGTTTGTAGCAACTTTGTCTGACGGCGTAACGGTTGAGTTGGTGGGGTTGGGTACTGCCCCCTGGAAAAGCGAGCAGCAATGGTGGCAACCGGATGGTACAGGGATGGACAAGCCCCAATTTAGGGCACGTCATCATAAATGGCAAAACAATCCTAATGGCTTTCAATTTGAATGTGCCGCTCTTTTTAGATTTTCCGATTATCTAAACAAAAAGGTAAGCACACCAAAAGTCGAGTTTTCAGATACATTTTTGCAAGGAGGTTCCAGGTCTGGAATTGCCGATGACGGAACGAGTATTATTAATATCGTTTATTATCCACATAAAGATGCGCCCAATAAAGCTGATATATCTTTGGCTGTCGGCACAAGTCCGTTCAAAAAAGCGACAACAATTGAAAAAAGACTCATTGAGAAGCAACACCAGACTTATTTTGTAGAACGTACTTTGGCGGTAATTCGACATCCTATTCGTATTGACGGTAATATTGGTACGCTGACAGTGGATTTAAGTTGCCCCGACTCTGTAAAGGAATATGAATTCAGAGTATTTGCGGAGCTGAAAAATGGTTCGACTGAACGATGGGCTGGTGGCTGCATCGGTGACAAAGTGAAATTTTTCCATGCAATACCCAAAAGAAAAAATATTAAAATCGAAGACGTTAAAGATTTGATAATTGAGTACAGACCTTACCAATGGGTAACCTTTAAGAACGTCTCCCTCAAGCCGAATTCCAAAACCGATGTGCAAATCAAAGTTGAAAAAGATAATCGCGTGGGTCAAAGCACCACCCTACAGACTGCTACGAATGGACTGATTGCCTACTATCCATTTGAGGGTGATGCCACAGATGTCAGCGGAAACAATAACCATGGTTCACATCAGGGAACAGTAGATTATACTTCAGGTGTTGTCGGGAAGGCAGCAAGGTTTTACGGCATCGACGATCGCGGTTACATTAAGGTTTCAAACTCTGAAAACCTTAAACTCACTGATGTAGTTACGATTGCTCTTTGGGTGCGTATCGAAGATGGTGCGGGACAAACCGGTTTGGATGGCTCCGGTCGTAAGGTTCCGGATGCTCACCAGGTATTTGTTGCTAAAAGCGGGGACCGGGTTGGTTTTGTTGTGCATTCAACCCGCGAGACTGCCGACAAGCGCTACATCGGAATGGAAGCTCATAATCATACGCCACGAGAATCCGGTGCATACTTTGCTCCCGAAAAGCCTTTGAAAACGTGGATGCATATGGCCGTTACCAGCGGCGATTCTGGAACAAAACTATATTACAATGGCAAACTTGTCAGGACAGATAATCGCCCAACAGATTTGTCCGAGGCTAATCCGGAAGATCTTTATATAGGTATCCAGGCCGGCAAGGGTTCTGTTTTGCCTGGGTGGTTTCCGCTGAACGGAATGATAGACGAATTGCGCATCTACAATCGGGCATTGAGTGCTGAGGAAGTAAAAAGTCTTTATGATAACGATTCCGCTGGGATGAGCAATGTATCAAAGAGGTCAAAATTCGAAGCAACACTCCCCAACGGCGTAACGGTCGAACTCGTCGGCGTTTGTGAGCATCCCAGCAAAGGCAAACAATGGTGGCGGCCTGATGGCAGAACAATGGAAAAGATACCTTATGTCAAGCTGGGATGGGCCCATGCAGGCGGGTCTGACCATTATGAATTTGCTGTTAGCCTGGATGGTAAAGAAAGTGAGAACTTCAGTGTTGCGTCGAAAAGCCCTTACCGTAATGACAATCAGTGGGTTAACCAGAGAAAACCAAAGACAGCAAAACCTGTTAAGGGTTTACGTGCCTTTGTAGGTACATTTAAACGAGGTGGCAGCCACGGCGATGTGAGTTTTGGTGTAGCCGGTGGCCGTTGGGAAAAGGTTGAAGAGTGGGGTCCTTATGATTGGACAGAAGATAAGATCGATGTTGTGAATTTCCAAAGCGAAAAATCGGTTATTTTCACCTTTCCCCGAAATTATATGCACGGTTTTGTCGTTAGTGTCAGCCACACCTTTGTTCACGAAGCCACACGCTTGATATTAATTGACAAGAATGGAAAAAAACATGCTACAGGACATGAAGTAATTGGTCAAGGTTCCGGAATTGAGAGAAATACATACACTTATTTTAATGTCAAGCGTAAGGATATTAGGAAATTTGTTTTCGAGAAAAGACCTTACCAATGGGTAACCTTTAAAAACGTCTCCCTCAAGCCGAATTCCAAAACCGATGTG
>DAOWIP010000189.1 GCA_030640865.1 Sedimentisphaerales bacterium
ATATTCGACAGCGACCACTTTCGCGTCGATCCCGTCTTTATTGCGTTTGAAATCGATTTCGCGATAGATACGCCGTGCCCCACCGCCGCGGAACCGAACCGTGGTTTTACCGCTATGGTTACGTCCGCCGCTCTTTTTTATCCGCTTACACAACGTCTTTTCCGGTTTATCGCGTGTAAGTTCCGCGTAATCGTTCACCGAAGAGTTTCGTCGTCCCGGACTGGTTGGTTTATAAACTCGTATGCCCATATCTATTCTTCTCTAAGTCTTTTCTTAATTCAGTACCGCAGGCGTCTCGCCTGCAATTAATAACTTCGCTATCTTCTGTTCAATTTATTTTTCTGTATTTTCTTAATCAGTGTAATCAGTGCAATCTGTGGTTAAATTTCTGTATTTTCTTCTCTTCTGAATTCTGAAATCTTTCTTTATCAGAACAAATCGATATGTGAATCTTCATCCAACACGACCACCGCTTTTTTCCAATGGGCCGTCATACCGGTGGCCGCACCGCGCCGACGGGGTTTGCCTTTACGGTTGGACGTCCTGACTTCTTTTACTTTTACGTTATATATCTTCTCGACAGCCTGTTTGATCTGCGCCTTATTGGCTTTCAGGTGTACCTGAAAGGGATATGCGCTAAAGGCTTGAGACTGGAACGTTCCCTGTTCGGTAATCAGGGGTCGTATTATTACCTGGTATTTATCCACTCAGCGTTTCCTCTGATTTATCATTCTTGTCAGTCATGTAGGATGGGCTTTAGGGCGTGTTGCCCGAAGACATATCAGGCACACGCAAAATTGTTTTTTGACTATTCAGGTTTTTACAACATAGGCTCTTTAAAAAGTAAATATTTGCTCATCTTGGCCAAAAACAACCTATGGTACGACTGCAACAGACGGCGTAAGCTTAAATATAGTTGTTTACACCTTGAAATAGTTGTCATACAGTTGTTGGCGGCTGTTTTGCGGTAGCAATAACGCAGCAATTTGCGTAGATTCTGCACCGCGGCGATCATCAGGTTCTGGATGGCGGCCATGGTTCGGCCACGCCAGCGGCAACGCTTGAAGCTATGATTGTTCGACGCATCGGCAAATGAGCCTTCCGCTTTGGCCCGGCGACGGCTGAGCAAACGCCGGCGGTTTTCTGATGATAGGCAACTGTCAGCCCACTCGATGTATTCACTATCCTCGTGGCGGCTGATGGTTCGGCCATATTTCTTTGACATTACGCAATCGGAAAAAAACCGACAGGTCTGGCAGGTTTCGCGGGCACAGCGATATTCGTGGGCTCTAGAACTGCCTACGTATCGTACATGCGGCAGTTTCCGGCCCGCAGGACACACATAACAGTCCTTGTGAGGATCGTACCGAAATGCTTCGTGCGGAAACTTATCTTTTTTGTGGGCACGCTTTTGATGAGGAATGCAGGCCTTGCTGCCCCTATCATGAAGATATTTATAGTTTTCGATGACACCATAGGCTTTATCGGCTACTGCGGTTTTAACCTCCGATCCGGTGTTGGATTCATGGTTCTCGATGGTCTCGGTCAATAGTTTATCATCATTGATATTCGCCGCGGTGGTTATCGTTGAGGTAATAATGCCGTACTTGTCATCCACTGCGCGATGATCTTTATAACCTAAGGTGGTTTGGCTGTATTTCTTGGCTAAGCGGGCCTCCGGGTCTGTCGGACTGACACGCCGATTTAAATCAGGCTCGTCATCATCAAAAACATCATCTAAAGGCGTTTCTTCTACGGTTGATTGCGTTGGTTCATCCTCCAGCTTTTGGCAAACCTGTTGGGTTAGGAGTTGCAATTCCGGCTGCAATTTGTCTTTGGAGGCATTGGCCTGGATCAAACTGGAATCAATATGGATAATGTTGCCATCGACCAGGCCCGCGTCTATACACTGCTCCAGCACCCTCAGAAAAAAACTGTCAAAAACTTCTGCCCCCCATCGCCGTCTGGCTTTGGAGAGAATACTGTGGTTAGGCGTAACATCATCGATGTCATATTCACAAAACCACAGCCAGTCCAGTCGCAAAGGTAACTGCCGCATTAGCTCCCGCTCGCTTTTGACATTCTCGTAAAACAGCAGAAACATCAGCTTTAGAACGATGTTCGGATCAACGGATATATTGCCGTTGACACCATAGCAGTCAGCTACTTCATGGCGAACAAAGGAAAAATCGACAGCTTTCGCTACCCGCCGCAACGGGTGATCCGGGCCCAAGCGTTCTTCAAGATTGATCCCGTGGTAAAACAGCTTTGGTTCTCGATGTTTTTGATGTGCCATCATGAGCAAATAATCTCCTTATCGTTTTGAACGATAAGTATTATAATCAAATTTGTCTGTTAAGTGTAGGGTATTTGGGCAACACGCCCTGAAGCCCATTCTACGTGACTACAAGAAGACCGGGTGGGTTAAAGAACCCACCCTACGAGAAAACTGTGTGGGCCACGGGCAGGGGCTATTTAAGGAGATTCCGGACAGTATTCAAGCTGATACTCTTATCAGGATTGAACGCACTGCTGTTCATATAACTCAACAAGCTATGACGCAACTGGCGGGCAACAGGGCGTTTTTCCAGATTACTGTGCAGATCGAT
>DAOWIP010000025.1 GCA_030640865.1 Sedimentisphaerales bacterium
AGCTACGGTGCCGCAGTTTCGATCTGCCCCGTGGCATCAGCGAGCAGGTGGTACGCAGGCGGCTGCTGGAGATGGCACACAAAAACTCAACAGAGTTGACCTGCTTTCTGGGCGGAGGATTTTACGATCATTTTATCCCCGCGGCAATTGATTCGCTGGTCTCACGGAGCGAGTTTTATACCGCCTATACACCCTATCAGCCGGAGCTTTCGCAGGGCACACTACAGGCAATATATGAATACCAGACAATGATCTGCCGGCTGACCGGAATGGAAGTGTCCAACGCCTCGCTTTACGACGGAGGAACCGCACTGTATGAGGCGATGACAATGGCGCTTCGGATAACAGGCCGGAACAAGATCATTATCGACGATAGCGTCAACCCCATCTATCGGGTAATGATCGATTCCTATACGCGGAACCTGAACATCGAATTGCGACAGACCTGTAACGACGACGGTCTGGCCAATCGCGAAGAGATTCTGCAAAACATCGATAATGAAACAGCGGCGGTTATCCTTCAGAACCCCAATTTTTTCGGTTGCATGGACGATTTTAGTGATCTGGCAGTAGCGGCGCATGAGAAGGGCGCGCTTCTTATCTGCTCATGCTATCCGATTTCGCTCGGTATCCTGAAAACACCGAGTGAGATGGGAGTTGACATTGTTACCGGTGAGGGTCAAAGTCTTGGTTTGCCTCTGTCGTTTGGCGGGCCGTATCTCGGCTTTATGGCGACGCGGAAGAAATACATTCGCAAGATGCCCGGCCGAATCGTGGGCCAAACCACCGATACCAAAAACCGACGCGGGTTCGTATTGACATTACAGGCCCGCGAGCAGCATATCCGTCGCGACAAGGCCACGTCGAATATTTGCACGAACGAAAGCCTTTGCGCACTGCGGGCGCTGATTTACCTTTCGCTGCTTGGCCCCAAGGGCTTACAACAAGTTGCGCAGCGATGCGCCGATAAGGCCAGCTATGCCTATCAGCGACTGACTGCTCTGCCGAATGTTAAACCACGGTTCCACCGGAAATGGTTTTTTAATGAGTTCGTACTTGACCTTCCATGTGAAGCGGCGGACGTGATTGCCAAACTGATCGAAAAAGGATTCGCGGCCGGGTTCCCGCTAAGTCGATATTATAAGGGCATGGAAAATTCCATCCTGGTCGCCGTTACCGAAAAACGAACAAAACAGGAAATCGGAATGTTGGCGGAGTCCCTCGAAGCAGTGTTGTGAATACATTTTTTTGCGGATTTTGATTATGCTCGAAAACGGCTGGTATTTTGCCGGATTATGGCCGAAACTGCTGAAAACCGTTAATTTTTTGTGCTCATTTTTTCGCCGGCTCTGATTTTTTAACCAAAACAATGGTTTTTGAGCAAAAGTTGGGCATTAATTGACAAAAGTTGAAATTCGTCTTTTTACGCAAAATAAGAACTTACATCAATTTCCAGAAATGAAAAATAAGGACTTACGTTTATTTTATGAAGCTATTATTTGAAAAGAGTATCCCCGGCCGACGTGGCATGCACCCGTGTCGCAGCGATGTGCCCACAAGCATAAATATCAATCAAAGCCTGCTCCGCCCGGAGCCTCCGCGCCTACCCGAACTGAGCGAGTTGGACACAGTGCGTCATTTTACGGAACTGTCGCGGCGGAACTTCGGCGTGGATACCAATTTCTATCCGCTCGGCTCGTGCACGATGAAATACAATCCCAAGGTCAACGAGTTAATCGGTTCTTATTCCGGTTTTGCCGATTTACATCCGCTGCTGCCGCAACTGCGTATGGGAGGAATCCTGACACAGGGGGCATTACAGGTATTGCATGAGACGGATATGCTGCTGCGGGAGATTACGGGGATGGCGGCGTTCACTATGCAGCCTATGGCCGGTGCGCATGGGGAGCTGACAGGCGTGATGATTATTTCCGCCTATCACAGGGACCGCGGCAATAAGAAGAATACACTATTGATCCCCGACAGTTCTCACGGCACCAATCCGGCCAGCGGTTCGATTGCCGGCTATAAGGTCAAGACCGTCCGCAGTAACGACCAGGGCATGATGGACATAGACATGCTAAAGGAAATGCTCGACGAGGATGTAGCCGGGCTGATGTTGACCTGTCCCAATACGCTGGGACTGTTCAATCCGCGAATTAAGGAGATTTGCGATCTGGTCCATAGCGTGGACGGACTGGTGTATTATGACGG
>DAOWIP010000275.1 GCA_030640865.1 Sedimentisphaerales bacterium
CTTTTTTCGCCATTGTTATCATTTCCTTCCTAATGTGCTTTGTATACGCACCGCGTATTGGAATTGCCGCGAGCGAAGCCATCACATTTTGTCATAAGGTTACTTACCCGCGTACTAACGGGAAAATTCAATCGTAAGCACTATACAATTTGACCGTTCAGCACTATCTCGGCGTGGCGTCGGGCAGGCCGCCATCAACGGGGATGGTAGCGCCGGTAGTGGGAGTCTGCCGGGTAACAAAGAAAAGTGCCGCGTTACCAACGTGCCGACCGGTAATTTTGGCTTTCAACAGATTGCGATTACTATAATATTCCTGCAGCCCTTTTTCGTCGAGACCCCGGACCTTCATTCGATCTTTCCCCACCTCCGCCCATAAGCCGGACTTGTGTTGCCCCTCCGAAAACACCCCATCCGGGGCAACCATATTAACCCGAATATCATATTGAGCCAACTCAAGACTGGCAATGCGTCCCAATTGATGGGAAGCCGCTTTGGTGGCACTGTAAGCACTAAAACCGGCACTTGGAGAAGGAACGTTTTTGGTGGACACGACGATAATATCGCCACCAGTGCCCTGAAGGATGAATTGCCTGGCAGCCTCAGCGATTGTCAGAAGCGTACCTTCGATATTTACCTTCTCCAGCTTGCGAAAGACCTCAATATCCATTTCCTTTATGGTTGAGACCAAAGCAATGCCGGCATTAATTACCACAATGTCAACCCCTCCCCAGGTTTTGCTGACTCGCTGAAAGGCCCCGGCTACAGATTCCTCCCGCGTAACATCCATCGGAACACCCATGATTTTTTCATGCGCGGTTTGTTTCAAATCGTCGGTGAACTTGTCGAGTTTTTCACCTGGCAGATCGGTAGCAACAAGATAACAGCCGTTTTCCAGAAAAACCCGACCAATACCATAACCAATGGCTCCCGCAGCACCTGTTATCAGAGCAACCTTATTATGCAAAGGATGTTGAGCATTATCCCCGGCTTCATGCGCAAGACGAATCACTCCCAAATTACTGACACTTACAGCCTTTGGTTTCGAACCATGCTGAGTCACATAAGTATCAATGGCGTCTTTAAGATGCTCTCTGATTTTTTCCGGTTCCTGGTCCAGTTGGAGGGAATCGACATGCATGGTATTTTCATCGGACGTCTTGTCTGCCTTGTCCGAACAACTTAATATAACAGGACTGTAAGGGATGTCCTGGTTTCCGGTGGGTGAGGCCAGCAGGCCCCTGATAATCAGTGTGATTCGGGCGAGCTGATCGGGTGTTTTACTCTCCATTAACTATCTTCCTTATTGCAGGTTTTGGCGGCATTATCAACCGTTTCAATCATATATTTTGCATTTTCAAGCGGAGTTTTACCATCGAAAACAGCACTTCCGGTAACAATGATGTCCGGGCCCATCGCAACAACGTCGGCAATGTTGTCCTTCTTAATCCCTCCATCAACGCCAATCAATACGTCCTTACCAGCTTCCCGGATCAGCTTTTTCAGCTTAATAATCCTTTGCTCGGTGGACGGTATAAACTTCTGGCCCGCAAAACCCGGATTCACCGCCAACAAAAACACCATTTCAAGTTCATCTATTACCGGCTCTATAACTTCAATCGGTGTTCCGGGATTGAGCGCAAGACCACGAAGAACACCTCTGTCCGAGTGATTTGCATTGGCCATTTTTCCTAAAGATTGCAGAGTTTGATGTATGTGCATACCGGACTCGGCATGGACGGTTATCATATCAGCACCGGCGGCAAGATAACTTTCGACCTTATCCAAAGGCTCATCTATCATCAGATGCACATCTTTTAAAAGCGGTGTTTTCATAGCCTTGATTAACGGCGGACCAACTGTCATCATCGGACAAAAACAGCCGTCCATAACATCAATGTGCAGCAGTTTTACCCCGGCCTGTTCCATAAGTTTCAACTCTGAACCCAGGGATAAAAGATCCGCAGTAAGCATCCCCACACTGATAAGCGGGGATGCCTTGCGTAATTCGTTAAAGATATTTGTATTTTGCATTCTTAGTCTTTATTTCTTTTTATTTTTGATTGTTTCATATAAATCAAGAGCATCCTTGGGCTTCATGTTCTCGTGTACAACTTTGGCTACAGCCTGCATCATCGCCTTTGGAGCATCACTCTGAAATATGTTTCTGCCCATATCAACCCCGGAAGCTCCCTGCTGAACAGCATTGTAAGCCATTGTCAGAGCGTCAAGTTCGGGAAGCTTCTTTCCGCCGGCCATCACGATAGGAACCGGACAGGAGGCAGTTATAGTTTCGAAATCTTCCGGGACATAGTAAGTTTTAACGATTTGAGCTCCCAGCTCAGCACAGATTCGGCAGGCCAGGCGAAAATACCTGGCATCCCGGACCATATCCTTACCTACCGCTGTAACAGCCATGGTAGGTATTCCGTAACGTAAGCCCATATCCACCAGTCTTGTCATATTATGTACCGAGCGAGTTTCAAATTCACCGCCAATAAAGACCTGCAAAGTAATGGCCGCGACATTCATGCGAATGGCGTCTTCAATGTCAACAGCCAACTGCTCATCGGACAACTCCTTTAGAATACTGGGCCCGCCACTACAACGCATAACAATGGGTTTTGTAATTGATGGCGGAACAACGGTACGCAATATGCCACGAGTCATCATCAAGGCATCAGCGTAAGGCATTATAGGAACAATATTTAAATCAATTCGCTCCAAACCGGTGGTAGGCCCCTGGAAATAGCCGTGATCAATCGCAAGCATCAATGTTCGGCCGGTATCGGGATTGAATATCCGAGACAGCCGGTTTTTCATACCCCAGTCCAGGGAACCAGCTCCTTTGAGGAAAAACCCCGGGGTTTTCTGTGGGGTATCCACATAATACATTTTTTCCTTTTTGCTAACATCAGCTTCCGGCATGAAATTTTCCTTTCAATATCTAATTTTCAGCCCTTCAATATCCAACTTTCAACCGGGACTGTCCAGTTGCGTTTGTTTGGCATACGCTTGTACTTTCATACTTTTCCTTGATCGACATTCTACTCTATCTCACCTGATTGTGCAATACATTTCGCCATACCGCTCTATCCGGCTAAATTGACCAGCGTTATCTGTCATTTGCCCCATACGCCCTATCGAACATTCTACCGAACCATTACCTGTCCGCTGTCGGGTACCAAGACCTGCCCGGTAATAGTGCAAGCCCTATCCGAACAGAGAAATACAACGGAGTCGGCAATATCCTGACCCTTAATCTCGCGTTTCAGAATCGTTTTATCCACATAATATGGAATTACCTCTTCCGGCTTAATCCCGTATTTCTTTGCGCATACTTTTATGTATTCGGGGTTCCATATTTTCGAGCCTTCGAATACGTTGCCGGGACAGACGCTGTTGACACGGATGCCATATTCGCCCAGTTCCATCGCCCAGCCGCGGGCCATGTGAATTTCGCCAGCCTTGGTCGCGTTATAAGGTGTATTATTCTTGCTTGCCTCCAGGCCGGTTTTGGAACTCAGGTTGATAATACTGCCGCCCATCTCCTGCCGGATCATAACC
>DAOWIP010000111.1 GCA_030640865.1 Sedimentisphaerales bacterium
TGGCGTCGGGGCCGATGATGGTTGGAAAATCATTATCACTCACTTTGTTTTCTCCTGAAATCATATATTATTCCAAAATAAAAATGCGGCATTGGTGATTTCATAACTCCTTTGCTGCTAACAGAATATGAGCCATGCCACACAATAAAACCATACCCAATGGGTATAATTTATCCCATTCCTGACAATTATTACGGGGAAGCCCTCCATGGCTTGGCCAACGGACTACGATCGACCCTGCCCGTGGTTTCCTTATATTAGCAGGTGTACCCAATCCTGTCAAGCTCTAATTCCAAAGCCGATTTTTCTGGGGTGCGAGTCATATCTGTCAGATTAACAAGTAGTACAACTAAAAATTCACCCTTTCATAATTTGCCAGCCAGAATCTGCTTATCTCGGCTATATCAAGCATATTTATTTTGCCGTCACCATTTACGTCCGCATTGCGTAATTGCTCATCATCAGCAGGCTCAAGCATATTTTTGAATTGCTCCATATCCTCAAGATAAGCACTTTCGCCGGAGAATATCTCCAGGGCACAACTAAGATTGACAATGCTTTTTTCTAAATCCTTTTTTACAGCTTTTTCACGGACAATCGCAAGATGTGTCTGATTCCATGACTTATTGAGATCCTGATTATTTATATCGCATAAATTATGATGCGCCCCTTTTATAATGTCTGCGGAAGCACGTTCCCTTGCAAGAGCGCGCTCAATAGCCAGAAGCATCTCCTGTTTTAGTTTCAAAGCTCCTTCGAGATTACGTGTAACCAGTTCGCAGACAGTACCACTTATATTAACTATAACTTCCTTTTCATCCACAAGCGTTGTCTCACCCTGAGTATATTCTGCACGAAGCACAACAGTTTCCTGTGGATACAGCAACTCACCGACAGTCAGGCTCCCCTGGTTGATTGCAGCCAGAGGTGTACCCGTTAGCGTCCAGTTGCAAAGGGCTGTCCGGTTACGAATGCGCCCATCGCTGTAATAGACTGTTGCCTGGTAAGCATTTGTTGAACTTTCAAAGATTTCATCCGGCCCTTCGATTTCCAGCTTGACTGGAGTTGCGGGGATATATTCGGGCGTTGCAATCGCAGTGAGCACGTCATCATCTGCAATGTATAATGTATCATTGCCGAGGGACAGGTAACCGCTTGCCGGGTAGGACCAGTTCGACTCCCTGCTAAGGATCTCTATGGTATATGTATTCGCACTCGTACAAGCGATCACATGTGTTTGCGTGACAATCATAGGGCTTTTTAGACTTCCTTCAGGCGGTGTCCAGTCCCAGATTAGATTGCCGGCGGTCTCATCTCGCGATTCCAGCACACCATTATTAACCGTATAGACACATCCCTCGGCGACTGAGGGCTGGCCGCTGAAGTTGCCTTCGATCTCCCAGCCAACTTCTTTGCTGATAAGATCGAAACATTTCAAACGGCCGTTATAAATTGCCAACACATTATTCAGATTACCAATCACAGGAGCCAGCCTCATACTCCAGCCTCTCCAGTTAAAGTTTGGATCGTTAATCTTATAGACCGTAGTACCATAATGCCGGTTTATAGCAAAAAGCGAACCCCCGACATATGCAAATACGAGGTTTCCCTGGACAGCAGGTGTCCATTTGTCATACTGCGGCATGCCCAAATACCATTGCTTCTCACCGGTGAATGCGTTGTATCCATCGATACCGCCGTAGTAGCCGCCACCTATATAAACACCGCCATCGTAAACAACCGGAGCCCACCATGTATCCCATTGCTGACTGAAAGTACTTGCGAAAACCTGTTCGCCGGTATCCGCTTCGTATGCCCGAAGATAGCCTGGACTATGCCTGTCAGTTTGAATATACACGTTTCCATAAGCATAAGTTGGCTGATGATGACATGAGGAAGTGGCTTGGGACCATAACGATTCACCATCACGCGCATCCAGGCAGCTCAACGCCGAACTTGTTGCAACAAAGACTCGCCCTGTTGATGCCGAGACAGGCTTTAAACTACCGCCCTCGATTGTTTTTTCCCAACGCAACGAGAAGTCTTCGGAATCCAGCGTAACAGGAACATACCCGGTATGCTGAGGATTACCCTGGTAGGTGGGCCAGTCACTGGTACTCATCTGAGAAGAATCTTCAAGCACAATGACTGTTTTATTTGCTTCCAGTTCTACATCTTTATAGCCGAAAGACGCATACAGCACTAAATCACGTGAACGCTCTATTGGGCCGATTGTTAATAACCCTGCACCATCGATGTCTGCAAAGTCAGTATTGCTCAGACTCCAAATGACCTTATTGGTGACATTGTATTGAGTATTGTCATCGAAGAATGCGGTTGCTGTGAAGTATACCGAGCTTTCCTGAA
>DAOWIP010000354.1 GCA_030640865.1 Sedimentisphaerales bacterium
GAGCACCTCTCTGAAATACAGAAAGGTGCCACCCAAGAGGTTTTAATCACAAGCTGGAAGCTTGTGCTACATTTGGCTAAAATGTTACAGATATTTTTGTTTTCAGCTAATACGAAAGAAGTGTAGAATGCAAGGCAGTTGAATAATCGCATCTTAACAGGAATGATCGCGTTATGGCTGATAAAATTGAAGTTTACGATACCACGCTTCGGGACGGTGCTCAGGCGGAAGGGATAGCTTTCTCGCTGGAGGATAAGCTCCTGATTGCCGCCAAGTTGGACGAACTGGGCGTCGATTATATCGAGGGCGGCTATCCACTCAGTAATGCCAAGGATGAGGCGTTTTTCAAACAGGTCCGAAAACTCAAGCTCAGTAACAGTAAAATCGTCGCGTTCGGGATGACTCGCAAAAAAGGCATCGCCCCCGAAGATGACATTGGACTAAAGGCCGTGCAGAAATCTCTCGCACCGGTGGTTGCCATCGTCGCCAAGAGCTGGGACATGCAGGTTACCAAAGTCCTGCGTGCTTCGTTAGAAGAAAACCTCAGGATGATTTCCGATTCCGTGCGGTTTTTGCGGCAGAAGGGCCGAACGGTGTTTTTTGACGCGGAGCACTTTTTTGACGGCTATAAAGACAACCCTGAATACGCCCTGAAAACCCTGCAAGCTGCTGCCGGGGCCGGAGCCGCAAGGCTGATTCTTTGTGATACCAACGGCGGCACTCTGATAACAGATATTGAAAAAATCATCAGCGACGTCCAAAGTGTTATCGAGACTCCTCTGGGAATTCATACCCATAATGACTGCGGTTTGGCTGTGGCCGGCTCGCTCGCGGCGGTCCGGGCAGGCGCGGTCCAGGTACAGGGAACCATCAACGGATTCGGCGAACGCTGTGGTAACGCCGATTTGTGTGTTGTCGCGCCTAACCTTGTCTTGAAAATGGGCCTTAAATGCCTGCGAAAAAACAGCATGAGCAAATTGACCGAAATATCACGTTTCGTCTATGAGCAGGCCAACCTGAACCGACCTTTGAACCAGCCGTATGTCGGTAATTCGAGTTTTGCCCATAAAGGCGGTATGCACGTCCACGCCGTCAGCAAAAACACCCGTTGCTACGAGCACGTCGATCCCGAAAGCGTCGGCAACAGCCGTCGTGTTATCATAAGCGAACTTTCAGGCGCATCGAACATTCTGGCGAGAAGCGAAAAACTCGCCCTGATAAAAGATAAGGCTCTTGTTCGTAAAATTCTTAAACATGTCCAGGACCTGGAAAACGAAGGTTACCAGTTCGAAACGGCAGAGGGCAGTTTCGATCTGATAGTGCGGCGGTTTATGGGCAATTATCGTAGTTTATTCGAGCTGGAATATTATCGGACTGTAATTCTCAGATACGACGGTGGCATCCCTGTCAGTGAAGCCATTGTCAAGATAAAGATCAACGGTCATTTGGAACATCGCGTTGCCGAGGGCGACGGCCCGGTCAACGCCCTTGACAGTGCCCTGCGCAAGGCGATCGAACCTCATTTTCCGACCGTCAGGGATATGCAACTAATGGACTATCGCGTCCGTGTAGTCAACCCCAGGGCAGCTACAGCCGCAAAGGTTCGCGTCGTAATCGAATCCCGCGACCAAAACCGACACTGGGGCACTATCGGTGTCTCTGAAAACATCATCGACGCTACCTGGAAAGCACTGGTTGACAGTATCGAATATAAATTACTGAGTGAAAACAACCTTTGAAACGACAATAAAAGATTCCATCGCATTTCGACGAAAAAGCGGCGTTACAATACTGATAATCGCTATTTTCGTTATATTTATAATTTTTTGTCTATTCCCTATATTTGACAGTGATTATTTCATTTCTTCTTTTTCGACTATCTTTATCCACTATATAAACTAAAACCATATTGACTTACCGGAGACAAAAGTAGTATAATAAGTGTGAAGCGTTTTATCTCCTTTCGCGGCGCTTCTGCCGACTTGTCGTATATTCCCCATGCGACAGTCGGCCTTTTGTTTATATCATACCGACTGGTCGGTATGATATGCAGACAATTCAATTTCGTGGGATTTTGCATGCACTATATTGAGAGACATCTATTTTCAATCGTCCCTGCGGGACTAAAATAATATAAAAACTGGTTTCCCAGTGATAAATCGCTGGGCTATTATCATTTGTCCCTACGGGACTTACTACGACAACGATACTTTGTTTAATTGTTACCGCAAACGTTACAAAATAAACAGTTCAGCAAAAGTTCACGGTGTTGGCTGCCACCCAACTGGAACACCATGCTTAAGCTTACTTAAGCGTTGCATAAGCTACGCGTAAAGCATGCCACCCGTTGAGCCATCCACCTCGAAGACTCGGTGGCTGCCACCCATCGCGATTTAACCCCCTGATTTTACATCAGGGGCTGGTAAGAAGAACACCCGCTTAACAGCAGGGGCTAATAAAAGGTTCTCGCCGAAGACGGTCAATTTAATGTGGTTTCATGCTTCAGTAGCCGCTTTTTCATATTTATTCCACCAGGGGCCGAAAAGCCGCCAAGTGAGCCGTTTGAGGCTATTACGCGGTGGCAGGGTATGATAAGGGGTATTCGGTTTTGGCTCAGGGCACCGCCGACAGGACGAGCGGCACGTGGCCTGCCGATTTGTTGCGATAATTCTTTATATGAAATCGTTTCGGCTGGTTTTATCCGGCTGCAGCACCGCAAAACACGAATAACAAAATCACTTGCCCACGACAGATCGACCCTGCAATTGAAGCCGAAATGCCGTCCGTGGAAATAATTGATCAAATCACGCTGTAATCCCTTCAACAAATTATTATCGAGATACGCGGTTGGGAAATGATTTTTAATGTCAACTAACAAGCGTTGCGGTTTGGAAAAACCGAGGAGCAGTTGACAAACAATGGAATCCCGACAAACAAACGCTAAATCACCCCAACAGGTTTTTACCAGGGCGTAACGATATTCAGTGTTCGGTGGGGGTTTGGATGTTACAAATATTATAGACATTGCGAATTGAATTAACCGCCTTCGGCGGGACTTTTTTTCCACGGGCTTGTCCCCGCGGAGGCGGGGAGAACACCGAGTTCACGGCGCGGCCTTCGGCCGCAACCAAAACGTCCCAAAGGTTATTGGAAAAGTGTAGTTGGCATACTGTCAATATATACCGAAAAAATCTTCCTTTTTCGGTGCTCCGAATTTGACTTTTTTAATTTTTACAAGAGGGGCTGTTCAGCAGGTGAAAGCA
>DAOWIP010000253.1 GCA_030640865.1 Sedimentisphaerales bacterium
AGGGATATTATTGTCTGCGGAAAGACCGGCCAGGAGAATATACAGCCGGCCGTTCATATCAATCACTATGCGTCCAGCGGGGTCCAGGTCTTCCGGCAGCGGCAGCGGTACTAACATCGGCCCAGGCACCACCTTCAGCCAATCTGATATAGCCAATTGTAAGGCATTGCAAAGTTGGAGATCATCCCGCGGCAAATTCTCTACAGAAATGGGCGTATGCACGGCAGGCTTATTATTTTTTTCAATTCGTATATACTCATTTGCACTGTCCCTGTACGAGTGAGCAGCCGTACTTGCCTGATCGTTGTTCGTTGCCTGAGTATCACTTGCTTCCTGATCGTTGCGCGCTTTCTTAAGGTTGCTCACTTTCCGAGCATTGTTTGTTTCCTGAATGTTCTCCGGCATAATATCATCAGAGACCGGCAAATGTTTAATTTCCTCACTGCTCGGTTCGGTCTCAATATCGAGTGGGCGTCGGGAATCGGGGCTCTCCTCATAGCCGGTCAATTCCACTTCGGCCTGCATAAAACGGCGGGTGGTCTCGGCGATCTTGTCGAATACCGTCAAGGCATTCTTTTCCATTTCTATGTCCGACTCGCCGGGCACATCGCAGACGAACAGGTAAATCTTATCTTCCCAGCCGATCTTCTGCACCAGCCATTTGATAGTTTTATATGTTTCCACGATCTCGGCATCCGAGCAGGTACAAAGGACCGTTACCCAGGTACAGTTTTTAATCAGTTCACCGGCTCGCTCACGGAAGGACTTATCCAGATTCGCCAGTAGAATATCATGATTTTCCACCAGTTCGTTCAGGGCAGGTATTAACAAACCTGTTATGTCTTCCGTCTCGGCGATAACGGTGTAAGGCGACCCATCGCTTTTTTCTTCTGTATCGCATTCGAGCAGTTGGGCTTCGCAGTCGTTGATGTTCACCAGGGCAACCCGTTCTTCCTGGCTGGTAAGATAGCGAACGTATGCCTTGATCCGTTTTCTACAGTCTGACAGGTGGTCGGCCAACAGTGTCTCACCCAGTAATACTTCCGGAGAAGCACTGGCAGGCTCCGCCATAGCGCACTGACAAGTTATTTCAGGTACCGACGGTGAGGGAATCTCCGCCGAAACAGAACTTCGTTCATTGTTTTCCGGTGTTGTTACTAATGCCGGTGTGGATACCGGTGCAGGTGCCGGAGTCAAAGGAGTTGTTGAAGAAGAAGGAGGATTACGATGGGGTATATCCGTCGCCGGCGAATTGTTTTTTGTCAGAAAAAAATGCGCTATTGATCCGATCCCGCGATCCTGTCGGGTTGATGGTGGAGTTGACATCCGTGTTGTTATTTCACCTCGACTACAGAATTGTACTCGCCGAACTCATTGGGCTGGATATTCTGGTTATAGGGGTCTTCCTGCCAACGGCCGTCAACGATATACCGATAGGAATGTCTGCCTTTGGCCAGCGGCAGGTCCACTGACCAACGGCCGTTACTACCCTGCGGATTCAGCGGGGTGTTGGCAGGCTGCCAGTTATTGAAATCACCGGCTAACAAAACGGATTTGGCACGAGGATACAGGGCCACAAATTCCACCTTACCCTGATTTTGACGAACACCATAGAAATTGTCGATTTTTTCCTGGAGTGAAATCTTTTTGTCCTGTTGTTCTCCGCGAACGGATCGTACCCCCAATTTTTGCTGTGATTCAGTCAATAGCTCGTCAGCCGTTTTACTGATGGCCCGCAACTGGGATTCCACACTCTCGACACTTTTTTCGAGATTGTGCGGCTGTTCGCTTTCAATGATTTCCTGGGCCAACGCCATAAAGTCCCGCATACCTTTGCTGCTGGGATCATATTCAGATATGGGCTGACCAAAGCTGGCCGCCTCTTTCAATTTGGTATTAAAATTGATTACGGTTTGGAACATATCGGATTTATGATTTTTACGTAGCTCATTCAATATTTCCCGTGCCAGCTTGGTGCGCACATCATACATACTGGCCAGAACTTTGAAGCTGATCGGCTGTGAGCACTGTTGTCTGAGAATCGTCAGGGTTTCCAATTGTCGAATCAGCCCATGCAGTGCGAAATAACCCGTTTCAACCGGGATAACTACTTCATCCGAGGCGCGAAGGGCGTTAAATGTCAGCAGCCCCACGCTGGGTGGGCAGTCTATAACAACATATTGATAGCTATCTCCGAGTCCGGCCAACACATCACGCAACAGTTCCTCTCGGCGATCCTTGCCGGCCAACTGAGGCTCCATCGCCGCCAGTTCAATCCCCGCGGGTGCCAGATCGAAGTTTTGAGAAATCTGCCAGATAATGCTGTTCACCGCCAGCGACTTCTCGGATCGAGCGGAGATAAGAACATCGTAAATGTTCCTTTCGATCTGATCTTCCGGTACGGCTAATCCAACCGCGCAGTGGTTTTGAGGGTCCATATCGACAAGCAGGGTACGCTTATCGAGCAATGCCAGGCATGCCGCCAGGTTCATTGCTATGGTAGTTTTACCGCAGCCGCCTTTCTGATTGATAACCCCTATACAACGCATAACGACACCTCTTTCCGCCCCGACCCCATAAATTGAACTGAACCTGAACAGATTAAAAAACCTGCGTCTGACGTAATTATTCAGCCGTGTGCAATTGGTGAACTCTCTCATTAACACCGGACTTCAGTCCGATGCTTTAGGTCTCACCAAATGCTTTTTTCAACCGTTTCAACGGTTTTTTTGTATCTGACTGAATACTTACAACAAAACAAATTTCCCTATCTTTACTTTACTTTACTTTACTATGCTATGCTATGCTTACATATTCGGTAAAAACAACGGAAAAACTTTATTTTTTTATCGGACGAGTTTGATTTTCAGTCCCTGCCAATACTGAAAACAGCCTTTTGCCCCTGACGCCCGAATATTCCAATCTGCTCTTGTCTGCAATGATTGCGATAAGTTTATAAGTAACATACAGTTATATTTATTGACGTAAAAGAATAACTCGAAAATCCAATACTGTTGTGGAATTATTTTTATGAGCGAGCGATTCACGTGGAAATGAATTTGAAGTTATATTTGTATGCTACTCCTGGACTATATTATTTGGCTATAGCTTGTGAGTTGTGGTGATCATATAACTGTACGGCAATATGGTCGATGCGATCGTATTTTTCACGCGGCACTTGAAGCGGCCCCTTTTCCTGCTGCCATAATTGTCGTGTACGGTCCAGCATTCCCGGACTTAACAGGCACAGAGCCGGATGCTTCAATCTCGCGGCATGGGTCATCTCAAGAAGCAGTTTTTTATCTTCGGTGGAAAGCTCCAACTGCCCCAGCAACTCGTTGAACAGTACGCGGGGACTGTTACTGATTGGTGATATCGATTTCAGGGATATTTTCCGTCCATACCATAGAACTATGCCTATTAGCAGTACAACAGGAAGCAGCATGATAAGCCAGAACAACCAACCATCCAGCCCTGACGATACAAAGGAATCTCTTACTCCGCGTACGCTTTGGGGTAAATAACTTCCCGCCAGGAAACTTGGCCAATATCGTTCCGTCGGTCGGGCCAACGGCAGAACATCATAAAACCATAACATCAATTCCGTCATATAATTTCTCCGTAACAACAGGCGTAGCCCGGACAAAAAGTAGGGCGGACCTGGGCGCCGTGTTTATTAGCCCCCGATGTAAAACACGTCCCCGCGAAGGCGGGGATCGTGGGGTTCTCAAGTAGGGCGGGCTGTGCCCGCCATCACAACAGTTGATTTCTGGGTGGAACCGAGAGAAAAATCGTTTGGGCGGCTGGACAAATTTGGGGTACGGGGGGGGAAATTTTCCAGCCGGGGCCCCGAACTATTTTTCTCTTCGTCAACCCATTGTC
>DAOWIP010000529.1 GCA_030640865.1 Sedimentisphaerales bacterium
AAACTCGGCTCTTTTTTGCCAGATGACATCCGAAACGGAGCAAGAGTTACAGTTGTGGGTATTAGGGGTATAACTTACACCTGGCAGGATGGTGAACTGATACCCAACATTGATAAATGTGTCACGGCCCAAATCGATGAAGAAGTTGAAAAACTCCTGAAAGAAAAGATAAATCCAAAATATAAACCGTATGCTATAATTAAGGAACCAAACGAGTTAGCTTTGAAACAAAAACCTGAATCTTTAACTCCACCGACGGATCTGACCGTTTCGGATTTAATGGCCAAATATCAAGCGAACCAGAATCGTCTGCAATCTTTCATCGCCAAAGGCAAAAGTACCTTTGAAATTGCCGGCAAATCAAGTGAAATATCCCGGGAGGAAAAGACGGCCTCGGAATTCCGGTATGACGACAGTCGAGTTAATCATCGTGTTCGTTCGTGGAACGATAAAATTCCGCCATGTAAAGCTCGTTACGAAAGTTTTCTCTGGGACGGCGAATCCTTTATTAAATACCGGCAAGACTCCGATTCGGACAAAAGCAGGGTGTTTATCAGCAGGCACAATTCTGATAAGAACAAAAGGATCGCCAAAGAGTATAAGGGGGCTGTCCTTATGGGCATTTGTTGTGGTGATTATGAACGGATAGATTTAATCCTCGGCAAAGCCCGTTCCATATCATTGCGGGATAAAACAGATACGATAGCTGGCTCGGAATGTTATGTGATCGAAGCGGACACCAATCGTGGTAAATATAAAGTCTGGATAGACCCGGCCCATGGATATAATATTGCAAGTGTAGAGGTTCAAAGAAACAAGCGTAACCTGATTCATTATATGGAACCTCTAAAGGCCAAAATGTCGTTTTCACTGAAAAACGTTCGTTTTGAAAAGATCGACGATGTCTGGGTTCCTATGGAAGCGGATATACAGCAGATAGAGGGTAATGGTAACAAAATTACCAGGTGGCATCATAAGCGGATTGAATTTGCACTGAATCCCGATCATGGTGCACTAAAATCTTTTGTTCCTGACGATATTCAGGATGGAACGAAGGTCAAACTTACAGGCGACTCCAAAAAATACGAATGGCGGAAAGGCAAACCGGTTGCGGTTGTGGACTGAGTCCTTATTTACAAAACTTTACCAGAAAATCAGGATTTTGATAATGAGTAAATCTAATATTCGAATATTCCGCCTGGAACATCGTTATTTCTGGGTGATAAGCTGTCTGTTGATACTTCTGACTGTGATTATGCCGACAGCAGCAGCCGATAAAGCAAACCACGCCAGAGGCAGGTATTCCGGGCCAACTCGTTGTAGAGTGTGGCTCGCGAACGACCAAGCTGATTTGCAATTTCTGTCATTGGCATTTTGGCTTTACGTAATGCGTAAAATTGGTTACGCTCACCATCGGTGAGTTGGCTGTAGTTCTGTCCCATCAAGTGCTCCTGTGAGTGCTGGAATGTTTGGTAAGGGGCATTATACCCACTCACCACTTATTTTGCACTCACGTGTCTCGCTTGGGAGTTGAATCCGCCGGATATTACTGCACTTGGATAAAATTTTATTATTTTCTGATTTAGCGGTTGAAAAGCGAATATGTTTTTACTATAGGAGTTATAGTTTGTTTATTTTTCAGGTATGACGATATTTTTATTATGAATGGAAGGTTATTTATGACGGTCAAAGCGGATATTGATAAGTGTACAGGTTGTGGTGCTTGTGTGGATGTGTGTCCGAATGATGCCTTGTCGCTGGAGAATGACAAGATCAAGGTGGACGAGGCCAATTGTATTGATTGTGGTGTTTGTGTGGACGAGTGTCCTGTTGAGGCCTTGGAAATGGAATAATATATTTTTCCCGGGTTGAGATACTGGTTTTTAATGGAACCTGAATTTTAATCTGAAGTGCAACGCTCATAACAGCATAAACAATAATGTGTTACCACCGAGAAAATTCGTTCGGGGCCCCAGACAGCCAAATTGCCCCGACCCTCTGGCCGAAACGGCCCCAATTTGCCTGTCTGCCC
>DAOWIP010000439.1 GCA_030640865.1 Sedimentisphaerales bacterium
AAAAACGCTCAAAAACAGTGAATTCCCGTCAGAAAAAGTGAAAAAGTATCGAAAATGGTTAAAAAGTTGCGGTTTTTTGGGCCTACCAGAGCCGATTTTGCTTACCCAGTCCCCCTAATCGTTATATTTTAACTACCCCAAAGTGGTAGAAAACTCCTTGATTTCAGGTCTGAAATAAGCACTTACAGCCGAAAATTTCATCGGATTTTGGGAGCTTTAATTGGCGGTGTCGTTCCGGCTTTTTTGGCCGATGATCAGTTCGCTTATTTTGGCACTCGGCAGATTGAGTGAGCCATAAGCCTCGGCCGCGAGGTTCCGCAATTCGCTATCGACTGTCAATGAATTGATAATGCGATTGTACATCGCATCAATCTGTTCGGTGAGCAGTAAGTTGCCATACTTCCTGGCGGAAACCGCCAGGTTACTGAAGGTCAACAGGCGTGTCGGCATATCAACAGCTTCATCCAGCGCCAGATTCGCCAGTGCTCTTTGTGCCTCAAGGGAATCCATCCGCGCCAGAGTTAAAATCGCAGCCTGCTGAATCTCCTGCCGTTTTTCTCTGATCGCCTCAATCAGTGCCGGCTCGGCTGCCTTCAACGGCAGAACATTATTATCCGTTAGTGCCAATCGACGTAAAATCACAGCCGCCCTGACAGCGTAATCGTCGGCCAGATCAGCGGCAAAAGCACGTGCCTGATTGCGGGCGAGTATCTTTTCGGCAACGGCCATCATTTCATCTACCGAGGCGTTCTCCATACCCGCTTCCATAAACGGATGGTCTTCCAATAAGCTCCGCAGACTCGGTATTCCCTGAAGATGGGATAATATAATCGTCGGACAAAAGGCCAGGCGACGGTTCTTCTTCAATAGCTCCAGTGCTTCTTCCAAACTCGGATGCTTAATATCATTTGCCAACACCAGCAGGTCCAGACTCGGCGCCCGCTGTGCCTGTTCCACCGCCACCGGTAAAAACTCATCAGCTATAACATCGGTGAACTCTCCCGAATCACGCAGGCGCCCAACCAACAGATTGCGCTTTTCCTGGTCTGGAACAACAACAAGGGCATATCGCTGCCCTTTCTGCCGGAGCGCCTCGGCCAATGTCGGCACCACAATATCACTGTGCTCGAAATCCTTGCGGGGCAGTACACCACCTACCGTCAGGGCTGCGCTGAAACGAACCTCACGGTCAGGATAACTCATCGCCTCAATCAACGGCTGCCGTACGCCCAGTTCGTATAACAAAGACTGCTGCCCGGCATTGCGCTGCAGAGTTTCGATAGCCGCCAGCGCTACCGGTCGATTGCGATTATCCAAAGCTCGCGCCAAGACCCGATGCAAATACTCCGGCCCCGCCGTCAACGCGTACGTACCGGCATTCGGATGGTCCGGGCCAAAATAGTCAGGCTGCTTGTAACCTTCCGTTTCCAATCGGAAAAAGGCCGAAAGCCATAGCGAAATCGCGTTGGCACGACCGGCATCCGAATTGATCGCCGACTCACAGCACCGCATCGTCATCAATTCATCAAACACACCGCGAGGCACCTGTTCCATAATCAGCCCTTTACGCTCGTTCCAGAACCAGATATTAGCCTGATCCTGATCGGCCGGAACCGCAAGCGAGGGCAAATGATTATACAAATTACCGGCCAGACTCTCGAACAGTACCGCCGCTGATTTGCCGACGGCGGTGTCCTGGGTATCGACGGCACCAAACGCATTGAGGGCGGCGTTCTTCAATTCCAGGGGAGATTCTTCATCCTCGGCAACCTGCTGGATATATGCCAGCGATTGTCTATAACCAATCTTGCCAAGCACATCCAGAACTATCAAGCGGACGTTCAGGTCACGGCACCACTGCAAAACCACCAACAACGGATTGACCGCGGGCTGACCCAACTGCGGCATAGCCCATTTAATAACGGAATATTCATCTCTGCGATCAGGATCGCGAAGAGCCTCAATCATAATCGGGACGCACCACTCGCCGGAATCCTGCAAGCGTTTCAGAGCCAACATTCGTTCCCGCGTGGTTCCCGCAAGCATTTTGACTTCTTTGCGGATTCGTTCGGGTTCAGTGCGGCGCAGAAAACGACCCTGTTCCACAAGTTTCAGAATCCCATTGACCACATTCTTTAATGGAGTATTTTTCTGCATTAACACAAGATTGCGGTACGGCGGGCCATACCGGTCACTTTCGGCCAAATTCAATAACTGCAAGGGGTCCGGGTCCAACTTTAACAGTGCCTCGCCATAACCCTTGGCCAAATCAAAGTTGGCGATCATGGCATAATGCATCATCTCATCCCAGTTTTTGTCGGTAAGGCTGACTATACGGCCGGAATCCACCAGCCGGGCAAGTTCAGCTATGGTCGCGTCCTGCGGCATAGTCTTCAGCTTTGCGTATTTCTCAGCATAGTCGCTGCCGGTAGCCAACTCGAATAACACCTTGGGGCTGGGCCTTAATCCCAATAGTTCCCGTGCAATAACCTTTGCCTGGTCCATATCACCGGTGTTGACCTGATGCATCAGTTCGTTCCAGTTTCTCCATATCTGACCGTAATTCTCGCTTTGGGAACTCTGGGCCTGAGACGTCGCCGGCAGGACAGCCAACGCAAAAATGATCAGTAAAAACCCGATAATACCACTTGGGGTAATTTTGCTACGGATGATTCGCTTTTCACTCATATTTGATTCTCCACTTTGCTTAGGCCGCTCTATTATGGGTAAGGCAGTCAAATCATCTTGACCGCATCTGAATTACTGAGGATTGTCATCGGGGCGGGGTACTGGCCGCAGTCCATAAGGCTTTTATGGGAAACTATTTACACTAATATACACTATATACTCTATATAGCTTTATTATAGTATTTTTACAGATTTTGTCAACTGAAAATACAGGAGAATAAATTGAACAGAAGATGACGAAGGAAGAGAAGAAGAATCCAGAATCCAGTAATCGCGTGGGCCACAGGCCCACCCTACAAAACTACAAAAAAATTCCCCGATCCCCGCCTTCGCGGGGACATGTTTTACATCGGGGGCTGGTAAAGAACCCCTGCTTAACAGCAGGGGCTATAAAACAAATGGTGCGATACATCGCACCCTACTAATCGCATAGCCAATG
>DAOWIP010000466.1 GCA_030640865.1 Sedimentisphaerales bacterium
AATTTCAGCGGCAAACTCTATAACTTTATCAGCTACGGCGTGAAAAAAGATACGGAAACCATCGACTATGATCAAATCAGTTCACTCTGTAAAGAACATAAACCCAAACTAATCGTCTGCGGCGCAAGCGCCTATCCGCGTGCTATCGACTTCAGCAAAATAGCGGAAATCGCTCATACAAACGGCGCCCGTGTCCTGGCCGACATAGCCCATATAGCAGGACTGGTCTGCACAGGACTACATCCCAACCCCGTTCCCATATGCGAATTCGTAACCAGTACCACCCACAAAACCCTGCGGGGACCACGCGCCGGTACAATTATGTGCAAAAAAGAATATGCTAAAGTCATTAACTCGGCTGTCTTTCCGGGTATGCAGGGAGGGCCACTCTGTCATGTGATCGCCGCCAAGGCCGTCGCCTTCGCCGAGGCAATGAAACCGGAATTCAAAGAATACGCCGAGCAAATTATCAAAAACTGCCAAGCCCTGGCCGAGGCACTGCTGAGCAAGGGTTTCCGACTCTGCACCGGCGGGACCGACAACCATCTGGTACTGGTCGATCTACGCTCCTATAACATCGATCTGACCGGGGCAGCAGCAGAAAAATGGCTGCACGACGCCGGAATCGTGGTCAATATGAACCTCATACCATTCGACCAAAGGAAACCAAGGGAAACAAGCGGACTTCGTATCGGAACCCCAGCCCTGACTACCCGCGGTATGAAAGAGGAACACATGAAACAGATCGCGGAATGGATCGATCAGGTACTCTCCAATAACGGCGATGATAAAGTCGTTTCGCTTGTCCGACATGAGACCGTGGAATTGTGCCGACAATATCCTATCCCTATGTAGTGGTCCGTTGACCAGTAGTCTGTCGCAAGTGCCTTTTTCGACGAAAAAACGAAAAGGGCTGCCAAACGCGAACGATCGACAACCCTAAAGTTACGAAATAGCGGGGGCAGGATTCGAACCCGCGACCTCCGGGTTATGAGCCCGACGAGCTACCAGACTGCTCTACCCCGCGATCTATTCTGTTTTTTTCTTTGTCCCGCTTTACTGCTTAACCTGCTCACCCTCACCAGGTAATTCTCAACAGTCGGGCATTATATCACTTATTTGGCTGATGTCAAGTTAATTTCTCATGACATTTCGGCCTTTTTGTTCAGACTGGACGCCGGCGTCAAAAGAACTCAGTTTGAGGGAGCACCCGCATTTCCGGCCGGCATTTTGGGTTCTTTGCCTTCGGGATATTCAATTTTTGCTTTCTTTTTGAGGTTTGATATATACTTCTTGGTTGCCTGCTGGCTTTTGCCGTTTTTCAATTCAAGTCGGATTTTATCCTTAACCTCCTCGAATGGAAAAGATTTGGCTTCTTTTCTTTCGGTAACCTTAATAATATGATAGCCGAATTCGGTTTCCACAATATCACTAATCTGTCCGGGTTCCATAGAAAACGCGGCGGCGGAAAATGGGGGAACCATGCTCTCACGCTTGAAAAAATTCAAATCACCACCCTGGTTTTTTGAGGGACAGTCCGAATACTTCTTAGCCAACTCCGCGAAGTCCGCCCCGGGCTTCTTTACTTCCTTCTGTACCTCTTTAATCTTCTCTTTCGCCTTGGCTATTGCCTCATCTGATTTGGGCTTTCGGTTTTCATCAAGTATGGATACCAGGATATGACTGGCTCGCACCATCTCCGGTTGGCTGTATTTTGTCTTCAAATTCTTTTGATAATAATCTTTGACATCCTTTTCCGTTACGGCTAATTCACCGGCGAATCCGGTTTCGATAATTTTTTTCATACGAACACTTTTAACAAACTCCGGATTGGCTTTCATTTTCGCCAAAGAAGCCTGCAAAGAAGATCCTCGCGACTTAAGCTGGCTATCCAGTTGTTCACGCGTAAGAGAATTTCCTGTCAATACGTGCTGAACCATTTCTTCGAGAACGGCATTCAGGTCCGCATCAGTAACTTTGACTTTCTCTTTTACTAACGCCTTCTCCAGCAAAAGGTCCTCAATCATCTTATCGAGTATTTGAGGTTTCAGCATTTCTCGATACATTTTAAGCTGTTTAGTATCTACTTTTTGGCTACCACCCATTCTGCTTGTGATCGACTGAAGTTGCGCTTCGACCAGCGTTCCAACTTCACTTTCCATAATGGTTTTGCCGTCAACCGTTACCGCCACACTGTCGCTCTCCTTCGTATCGCTGAAGGATGGCTTGGGAAGTGTGGTTTTGGCTGGACTGTTCACCTGATCGTCCGATTGCGGCTGGTTGTTCCGGGCGGAGGAGCCGGACGATACCCCATATAGAGAAAGTAATGCTACCCAAACCAATGATACTATCAATATTCGCATGATACAGCCTTTCATATTCACAAATGCTTCATTATAACCTTTTGCTATTACTGAACTTATAAATTCACTAAAAATTCTCGCCCAGGCAACAGCGAAATCCGCTTATTTTCTGAATTCTTCCTTATAATCCATATTCCAAAGTTTGTCAATATTATTCAAATTATTATTTTCCCGTTGTTTCGCCCCCATTGTGGACAATGATGATATCATCGAAGATGTCGAGCTTGCCCCACCCGACTATTTTTGTTGACAATTTATAATCCTGTATATTACGATTCTTGTCGGATATAATAGTTTTCTGATTGGCAAACGTAGTATATATTGGAAATCCCCAATTGTGAACACTCAACATTTGAATATTAAGAACATATTGATAACCGGCGGCAGCGGCAAGATCGGCCGAGCGGCTATTCCTGAGCTTCTAAAAGCAGGATATAAACTCAGAGCCTTTCAATTGCCGGATGAGCCGGTTGAGGCCGAGGGTCTCGAAACAATTACAGGGACATTGGCGGATGAACAGATTGTGGAAAAAGCAATTGAAGATATGGACGCGGTCATCCATTTGGCCAATGTAAAGGAAAACCGTAAGCTATTTATAGACTCCAATGTTAAAGGCACATTCTATCTGCTCGACGCCAGTATGCGTTGCGGTCATATCAGACAATTTATCCAGGCGGGATCAGACGCACGCGCGGGTATTTACTATTACCCACAGCCTGTCGCAATTACGGAGAATCACAGACATTCAGGTTATCCGGGGTATTACCCATTGTCTAAAGTCCTGGAAGAGACGATGGTTGAGCAGTATATAATTATGTATAATCTGCCTGCTACGGCGTTGCGTTTTTCCTGGGTGCAGGACGAAGATGATATTATCGCCCACGCAACCCTGAAAGAACCTGATTTCGGTGTGCCGATATGGAAAGAACTCGCGACAACGGCGGAGCAAAAAGCCTATTTCGAGAAAGGCGAAGATGCCGTGGCGTGTATGTGCAATTCGGACGGCTCCGCTTCACTTCGCCAGATAGTCGGAATCAAAGATGTCGTGCAGTCTATTATGCTGGCGATA
>DAOWIP010000312.1 GCA_030640865.1 Sedimentisphaerales bacterium
AAGATGTTGACGGTTTTCATCCGGTCAATGTTGGCAGGATGGTTATTGGCAGGCCGGCCTTTTTGCCTTGTACTCCCTATGGCATTCAGCAGATGCTGATCCGCTCCGGGGTCGAAACCGAGGGGGCGGAAGTGGTAATAGTCGGACGGAGTAATATTGTCGGCAAACCAATCGCCAATATAATGCTGCAAAAAGCGGAGGGCGCTAACGCGACGGTAACAATCTGTCATACGCGAACCCGGAACATCGCCGAACATACACGTCGGGCGGACATCCTGATCGTGGCGGCCGGCAAGGCCAAAGCGGTAACCGCCGATATGGTCAAGCCGGGGGCGGTGGTAATTGATGTGGGAGTGAACGAGGTCGGACGCACAAAAGAAGGCAAACGAATCCTGGTGGGCGATGTGGATTTCGAGGCAGTCAGGGAAGTGGCCTCGGCCATCACCCCGGTACCAGGTGGCGTAGGGCCGATGACAATTACAATGCTTATGCTCAACACACTGCAATCGGCCCAAAGGTACGCGAAATGATACCAGATGGGTATAATTTGCCTGAAAAATAACAATTGACACCACATGGATGAATTGTTATAAGCCTTTTTCCGTATGCGTATAGCAATATAATGGATGGCGATAACATTTTGATTTAAGGAGAAGTATTTATGCCGTTAGTAACAACAGAAAAAATGTTCAAGCAGGCCTACGATGGTGGTTTTGCTGTCGGTGCTTTCAATGTTAATAATATGGAACTGATGCAGGGCATTATCGGAGCGTGCCAGGAAGAGAACGCCCCCGTAATTCTGCAGATATCCCGTGGCGCCCGTCAATACGCGAATATCAAATATCTGAAGGCCCTGATCGACACAGCCCTCGCTGAAACCGATCTGCCGATTGCCATGCATCTGGATCACGGAGACACCTTCGATATTTGCAAACAGTGTGTCGATGACGGTTTTACCTCGGTGATGATTGACAAGTCTCATGCTCCGTTTGCGGAAAACGCATCGGTAACCAAACAGGTGGTTGACTATGCTCATCAGAACGGCGTAGTGGTTGAGGCCGAGATCGGGCAACTGGGCGGCATCGAAGAGGATGTCGTTGGTGTCAGCGCCGACGATGTTATGAAGCACGTAACCGACCCGACCGAGGCGGTGGAATTCGTCAAACAAACCGGCTGCGATTCTCTCGCCGTCGCCTGCGGAACCAGTCATGGAGCTTATAAGTTCAAGACTGAGCCAACATTAGCTTTTAACGTTATCGAAGAGATTGGAAATCGCTTGCCTGGTTTTCCGCTTGTTATGCACGGTTCCAGTAGTGTACCGAAAGAGTTCATCGACCTTATAAACAAGTACGGCGGCAATATGCCGAACAGTATGGGTGTGCCGGAAGATGCCGTCGGTAAAGCAGCTAAGATGGCTGTATGCAAGATTAATATCGATACCGACCTGCGGCTGGCACTCACCGCGAAGATCAGACAGGTATTCGCCGAGAACCCAGGCGAGTTTGATCCCCGCAAATACCTCGGACCGGGCCGGGAAGCGATCAAGCAGATGGTTAAGCGCAAACTGCATATATTGGGCTGTGCCGGAAAAGCGGACATTTGCCGCTAACGATTATCAGGGGTTCCCTGAATTTTTTATAACAGACTCTTAAAGGCGCCAGGCTGTTCAGGTTTGGCGTCTTTTTTTTGTGGTGGACAGGGGAGATTGACGTGCCGCTTCCGTCTTTCCACCGAGGGTTCATAACTCATTTTGGTTCCAGACCTTCCGGTTTGCGCGTAACTGGGTTACAAAGTTATGAGCGCTGCGGATCGGTTCAGGCAATCGATAGCGAACACAGCAGCGTAATACCAACCTGACCGCCTGATCGAGTTCGGTCAAATGTCCTTCCGACACATAGATGCACTTAATTGCTTCCCGGCTCCGCAGAACGGTCCCGATTACCTCGTCGCCGTCCATAAGTCGGCAGCGGCAGCCCTTCCGCTGTCCGGGCTGTCTGTGGGTCCCCATCAGGCGGCTCTTGGCACAGCCGATAGTGGGCCAGCCAAGCTCAACTCCCACGTGGCAGGCCAGTCCGAACCGCCGCGGATGGGCCATTCCCTGGCCATCTACCAACATCACATCAGGTTGGCACGACAGTTTTTTGGCCGCGGCAACCATTACCGGTGCCTCACGAAACGATAGCAGCCCCGGTATATAGGGAAAAGTTACCCGCATTCGGGAATGTACCCGTTCAAGCTCCTCAAACCCCGGATAACTCAAAACTACCACCGCCGCCACACAATACCGCCCGTCCGGCGAAAACGCCACATCCGCCCCCCCCACCGTCCTGACAGGCTTCGGCAGACGAACCCGCCGACGCAGCGATGACAGCTTTTTTTGTAATTCTATTGCATGTCGATAGTTACGAGCCACAACAACATCCAGTCCACAACAAATTATGACTTTAGAATATGGATTATATACGCTAAAACGCCAATGCCGCCAGTGAGAAGATATAAATACTCACTTGACATATATAAATAATTACGCTAAACTACTGTTATATATAGCTGTTGAGTGAACTCAACGATGGGATGGCCCTTTTTAGGCCTGACATCACGAGGAAAGAGTATGAATTACAGAATTGTCGTTATTTTAGCCTTCGTATCGGTAGTGGCCCTCGGTTTGACGGCTGTGTTACCTCTTGGTGCGGCGCCGGAACCGGCCCTTGTCCCACCGCCCGGTACCTGGCAATTGGATTTCGAACTGCACGGTACACCTCGGCAAATCAGTATCAAGCTCCCCGGTGACGTCAAACCCCGCCGATTCTGGTATCTGCTGTATTCCGTTACTAACAATACCGGCAGTGATATCGAATTTTATCCACAGTTCGACCTTTTTACTGACACGTTTAAGCTTTATAACGCCGGTGTAAAGGTACGACGACCGGTTTTTGAGGCTATTCGCGAACTGTACGCGAAGACCATCCCGCTGCTCGAACCGGAGAACATGGTTTCGGGCCGGATTCTTCTGGGGCGGGACAATGCCCGTGATTCCGTGGCCATCTTTGAGGATTTCGACCCAAATTCCAACAGTGTAAAGATATTTGTTTCCGGCCTGAGCAACGAAACCGTTACGGTGGCTCATCCGGGGCAATTTAACAGTGATAATCAGTCGCGAAAAAAAGTCTTGCTTCGGAAAACCCTGATGCTACAATACCAGGTTCCTGGCGATCGTTTTAACCTGGATCAGCGAGTTATGTTGTATCGGGGCCGCGATTGGATAATGCGGTGAACTGAAAAAGCTGAAAAATCGAGACGTAAATAAGAAACATAAATAAGGTGAGGTAAATAATGGCTCATAAAAAAGGACAAGGCTCGTCACGCAACGGACGCGACAGCAACCCCCAATATCGTGGACTGAAGGCTTATGGCGGCCAGCGGGTCAAGGCTGGCTCGATTATTGTGCGGCAGTGCGGCACTCGTTTCCACCCAGGCGCAAATGTCGGTATGGGCAGGGATTATACCCTTTTTGCCCTGACCGAAGGTACAATCGTATTTAAGGGCAAGCGTATCAGCGTTCAAACGTAACCTTAATAAACCGACTCTCGGTATATCTCGAAAACTCACAAGAGCGGCGTAAGACACCGCTCTTTTTTTATGTTACGGAAAACATGTTTATTGACGAAGCGGAAATTTTTGTCAGGGCTGGCGATGGCGGAAACGGCTGTGTCTGTTTCCGCCGTGAAAAGCACGTTCCCAGAGGCGGCCCGGACGGTGGCGACGGCGGCGACGGCGGCAGCGTCTATATCCATTCTGACGAATCAATTAATACACTTTTGGACTTTGCCGGCCGGCATCACTGGAATGCCCAGCGCGGCGGCGACGGCATGAGTAAAAGCATGTTCGGTAAAAAGGGGGACGATCTGATTATCGCCGTGCCACCCGGCACCATCATT
>DAOWIP010000450.1 GCA_030640865.1 Sedimentisphaerales bacterium
AATACGGATACATAAACGCCGGTTTCTATGCCGATTCCCATTTGTTCGCTGAGAAATCCGAAGGCTATTTCCTGTATGCCCAGATTGCCTGGGGTCAGAATAACGTAAAAGCTGATCTTAAAAAGACTGTAAAACACCATCAGCGCCGGCAGACTTACATGAACGTCGAAAATGCTGAAATAAATATAGAACATGACGCATGTGCGCGCGAATATAGCAAGGCCAAGCAAAACAAATTGAATTAAGTAGGTAGTGTCTTTTAGATTTTGGACGGAGGTTGACAATACTTCGGACAATTTTGCGTGAGCCCATACTACGCGGGGATTGCTGAATTTGATTTTTCGCAGAACAAATTCCGCCGAATAAGGCAGGGCTATCACCAGAACAGTCATCATAAGCAGTAATTTCCAGGCCAAAAAGGGACCAACCATAAAACCGGGACTGAAGATCGCGATGACCACCGTCGCGATTATCAGGTTCATACTTGTATCCATCCAGGCCATCGACGTAAAACCGCTTATATACCCTGTATATGGCATTTGATAGTCTTGCTTCAGACGCAAACTACGGTATATATTACCCAACTGAGAAACAACCATATTCAAAAATCTGCCCAAAATGAAAATTTTCAACCAGGGCCAAAACGGGATTTTGCAATTACTGCATTTATGCAGCACGATTTGAAACCGGTAGCCTTGCAGTAGGTAATATATGACTTGCAATACGATGATATAAAAAACAGTTGACAAGCGACAAACAAAAACCATTTCCAAAGCAGAGGAGTTTGTATAGAAAAATCGTATTAAGTACACAATGCATATTGCTACCAGAAGCCAGCGAAAAATATTTATATGGCGTTTTAAATTTATTATTTTCAAATCTTATTGTTTTCGGTTTCAAAACGTGTAATACATTTGTGCCAATATTCTACATCATCTCCGCGGGCGGTTCTCCATGGTCGGCCGCCGCTGTTGTATTTGTGGGTGAGTATAGGTTCTTTTTTGTAATAAAAAAGTTCATACTCTCCGGCCAGGTCTTGAAAAAGGGAGTTTTTTACATCGGGTGCGTAATGTGTCTCCTGCGGCATTACAGCGTCAAAAAGAACCGATTTTATGTTTTTGCGTTTTGTTTCCCGGGCGATTTGCCAACCAGGGTCCGGCGTAAAAACTCCGAAGAGTTTTTCTGATACAAAACCGAATTTTCGTACAAACCTGCTTTGTTCATATCTTCGGCGGGTAACCAGGCCGCCCAATCGGCCAAACTGCCTGATAATAAATACCCATGCATTTACCAATTTGTGGTTTGATCGAGCCGTCCAGTCGCTGTCCAGCTTTTTCATACTTTCCGTTTGGAAAAAACAAAAAGGAGGGCTGGGAAAATTGTGATATTTTCCTACTTTCCACTGTGGATACGGGGCACCAATCGCCATGCTGTCTTGACATTCCATTTCGTCGATGCAAAACTGGTCCCAATTATTCTTGAAAACATAAATATCGGGATCAACTATCACAGTAAAGTCCGTATCGACCATATCCATCGCAACGTTAAGGGCAAAACCGTGGGCCTGATCACCTCTGAGGTTTTGCGGATTCAATTTCCGGATTGTCAGTGGGCTGATGTTTTTTTTGATTTTGTCCAGAGATGAATCGGAACCATTGGTATTGTCTAAAATAATTGCTTTCAGGTTTTGAGGATGGCTGGCTTTACCGGCTAAATTATCTAATAAAGCCTCAATGAGTTCGGCAGAATGCCAATTTACTGTCACAATAGTAATGCTGCGCATGGATGGAATGCTAAAGTATAGGGGTGGTATTGTCAAGAATTTAGGGCCTTATTTTAATGATTAGCGGGAGGTTAAAAACCGGCTGATCCGATGGGTATAAACCCGATGAAATCAATTGACGCACCACTTGCCGCTCTGGTATAATAGCTTTGGGACGACGTTGCAACTTTGTCTAAAGATTACTTATACGGTTAACTGCCAATGAAGCTTATAATCCAAATACCCTGTTACAACGAGGAAAAAACGCTTCCGGAGGTTATCAGGGACCTTCCGCGTGATCTGACCGGTGTGGACCGGATTGAGTATCTCGTTATTGACGACGGCAGTTCCGATAACACCGTGGAAGTAGCTCGGCAACTGGGAGTGCATCATGTGCTCAGTCTCGGTTCCAATCAGGGACTGGCGACGGCGTTTTTGGCCGGTATCCGCCGATGCCTGGAGCTTGGGGCCGACATTATCGTCAATACCGACGGCGACAACCAATATCGGGGCGATTGCATCAGAGAGCTGATCGCTCCGATCGTGGCGGGCAGACAGGACATTGTAGTGGGCGCCAGACCCATAAGCGATATAGATCACTTCTCCTGGCTTAAAAAGAAACTTCAGCAGCTTGGCAGCAGGGTAGTTCGGCAGTTCTCCGGTACCGATATCCCTGATACCACCAGCGGCTTTCGCGCCTATACGGCCGAGGCCGCTATGAAATTGCATGTTTTCAACCGTTATACCTATACTCTGGAGACCATCATTCAGGCCGGCCACATGAATGTCAGGATCGGACACGTCCAGATTAAAGTGAATCCCAAGACACGGGAATCTCGGCTGATTTCCTCCATACCACGTTATGTATGGCGTTCGAGTTCGATTATTCTGCGTTCTTACATTACCTACAAACCACTGCGAACTTTCTTTTATCTTTCGCTTATCCTCGGCTTTGCGGGCTTTGCCTTGGGGCTGCGATGGCTATATCTCGGCGCAAGTGGCCATGAACCTTCATTGATCCTGGCTTCAGTGCTGCTGATTTCGGCTTTTCTCCTGTTGGTTCTCGGAATCATGGCCGACCTGATCAGTGCCAACCGGCAGCTTATCCAGGAGAGCCTTTTCAGCACACGCAGCCAGTTATATAAAAAAGACAAAAAAGAAAACGATAAATAACCGTCAATAGTACCTGACATATTATGGTCCGATCCAGAAAGCACATAAAGCCAGCCAATCGCGTCCCGTTCCGCAAGAATAAAAAGCACAAGCCCTCAACATCCCGGCTGCCGGTTTCCGGGGCGATTTTGCCGGATCGGTCGGGACCAACAGGGAATCGGCTTAAAATGTCTGCCGGGGGGGAGATACTGCTCGGCAGGAACGGCGATTATAAAGAAAAATATTTCGAAATATTTGCTGTTGTTATCCTTTTGGCATTTGGCATCTATCAGTCGGTGTTGTATTTCGGCCACCAGATGGTACCCAATTCAGACTTCCCCGCTTTTGCGAGAGTAGCACGTCAGCTTCTGTCTTTTGAGCTTCCCTCCAGTTTTAAACGAGTCCCGGTTTTGGGGATACTACAAATTGGTCTGGGGAAATTCGTATCCGGAGACCATCCTGGATTGACAACCGGCTGGCTGCTCAATGCCATACTGCACCCTTTGAGTATTGTATTACTATATCTGGTTGGCAAGAGGTTCCTGGGATATAGGGCCGTTTGGTTTGCGCTCATCGCCGGCATCAATCCCTGGATGCTCAACTTACTCCGGCAGCCGATAGCCGAAACAACACTGATATTTTTTACTCTGTTGACATTTTATTTTATACTGCGTCGTTCCAACTGGTGCTATCTGTTTGCCGCGATCACATCGATGGTTCGATATGAGGGGGCCGTTCTGATCCTGGTGGCCTTCGTTATGGATATTTCAGGATCAATCTCCACAAATAATGGGGCGACAAATTGGCCAAAGGTCAAACGCCGTTGGATTTTGGCCTTTTTACGCGCGGCACTTGCGAGTGTTCCACTTGGTCTGTGGATGCTGGGCACCTGGCTGACCTGGAAACAGGGTGGCAGTCATTATATCGGCCATTACGGCCGCGGTACAGTCATAGGCAGGTTTGCGACGTATTTGTGGTATGTAAGTGTAATGCCT
>DAOWIP010000130.1 GCA_030640865.1 Sedimentisphaerales bacterium
GAACCTCCTTCTAAAGATACTATAAAAGATGCAACCGCCAAAAGTCCGAAAAATGCCGCAAAAACAACGGCAACGCTCCAAAATCAAATGGGCGAAGTACTTTTGACGCTGGCGTTATAAAAAAATAATATTTCGGAATGGGGCACTTGTCCACTCCGTAACAATCATAATTGACAGGTGTACCGGGAAAAAACCACAAATGACTTAGCGATAGGCCAAACTTTCTTATCTCCTCTACAAGAAGGCAGAGAACAAAATGCCGACAATTCCGAGATGTACAATTACTTATTCTAACAAATGGCAGTTTTAAAGTCAAGTATATTATGAATTTTTTAACGCAGTAATTCACTTGCAGGCGGATATATTTGATGTTAAACTGATTATTCGCATTATGAAGGTAATTCTTAAAGAAAATCAGATTGCCGAACTCCTCGACGAGATTGTCGAGGAAATAACGGCCGCGACGGCAGCGGATGTATCACTGGCGCTGGTGGGAGTCCGTTCACGCGGAGAAATACTGGCCCAGCGGCTGCAAAAGCTGATTCAGGACAAAAGGTCCGACAAAGTTGAACTGGGTACCCTGGACATCACCCTATACCGCGACGACCTGAACCAGATGAGTTATCAGCAGCCGGAAGTTCGGACGACTGAAATCGATTTCGGTATCGATGATCGTTTGATTGTTCTGGTGGACGATGTGCTCAAAACAGGCCGGTCGGTACGGGCGGCAATGGACGCCCTGATCGACCTTGGGAGGCCGCAGGCGATACGTCTGGCGGTGTTAATTGATCGCGGCAGTCGCGAACTGCCCATTTGCGCCGATTATGTAGGCAAAACTCTGGAAGTCCCTTTGGATAAAACCGTCCAGGTTTATCTGCATGAAGTAGATGAAAAAGAAGAAGTAGTTGTTGAGTAACCTGAATAACAGGATAACGCAGAAAATCGTGGATAATCCGCAAATCAAAAAGGAAAAAGACAAAACAGCAACAAGGTTCGTATGGCAGCGAAAACACCTGCTGGGCCTGCAGGATTTGAGCCGTCAGGAACTAATCCATATACTTGATACGGCAGCCGGCTTTCAGGAGATTTCACATAGATCGGTAAAGAAGGCCCCTGCCCTGCGCGGCAAGGTAGTGGTGAACCTTTTTTTTGAGGACAGCACCCGTACACGAAACAGCTTTACCCTCGCGGCTCAGCGATTGAGCGCCGATGTGCTGGAGTTCACCGCCAAGACCAGCAGCGTCTCCAAAGGCGAGACACTCCGCGATACGGCACGTAATCTGGAAGCGATGGGTATCGACATTGTTGTTATTCGCCACAGTTCCGGCGGCGCGACGCATTTGTTGAGCAGATGTATAGATGCCTGCATCGTGAATGCCGGGGACGGATACCACGAACATCCGACACAGGGACTGCTCGATATTTTTACAATGCGTGAACTTCGCGGCGACCTGACGGGACTTAAAGTGGCAATCGTAGGCGATATTGCCCATTCGCGTGTGGCACGAAGCAATATCTGGGGACTGCACACGCTTGGAGCACAGGTTTATCTCGTAGCGCCGCCTACCCTAATGCCGTCCGGCGTAAGAGAACTTCCGGTACAGGTCAGCCACAATTTCGATGAGATTATCGGCCAAATGGATGTGCTGAATATGTTGCGGGTCCAGTTCGAGCGGATCGGCAGTTCGGTTTTTCCATCAACTCTGGAATATTCACGAATGTTCGGCCTGACCGCCGAGCGAATGAAACGAGCCAAAAAAGATGTTATCGTTATGCACCCCGGACCGATTAACCGCGGACTGGAAATCGAAAGTGAAGTGGCCGACGGACCGAACAGCACCGTCTTACGACAGGTAAGCAACGGCCTGGCGGTACGAATGGCAGTACTGTTTCTGGTCAACCAGGCCGCCGCCGCGGAAAAGAAAAAGAGTAAAAGAGTGGACAAGTAAAATAGATGTCGCTACTACTAATTAAAAACGGACGTGTAATTGATCCTGCCAATAAAGTTGACAGTAATGTTGACGTTCTCGTGCGGGACGGCATAGTGGCTGAAGTCGGGAAAGTTACAACTAATGCCGAAACAGTCATC
>DAOWIP010000581.1 GCA_030640865.1 Sedimentisphaerales bacterium
CACCCATACACCCATATACCCATATACCCATACACTCATATACTCATCCACGCGTCACCCAGAAAATCGATTATATCGGTAGCTGTAAGTGCCGTCTCGGTCAACGCCGCCGCCGCCAGATCGCCCGCCCGTCCATGAACGTAAACACCTGATATTGCCGCGGTTAGGGCATCGAAACCTGCCGCCGTATTTGCCGTCAGGGCAACTATACATCCTGTCAACACATCGCCCGAACCGCCCGTAGCGATACCGGGATTACCTGTTTCGTTGACGTAAGTCCTTTTACCATCGGCAACTACAGTTCCTGACCCCTTCAGTACCACCACCGCCCCGCACCGCTGCGATAGCTTCTCTGCCTGTTCTGTCCGGTCGCCGGGCAGTTCTTCGCGGAACCAGGCCCGCCACAGTCGGGCCATCTCGCCCGGATGGGGCGTAAGTATCGTATTCGCAGTAAGTTGTAAGTCTTCCCCGACAATCGCCGTCAGATTGTTCAGGCCGTCCGCGTCGATTATCAGGGGCTTTTGATACTGCTTAACTATCGTTTCCACAATGAGTTGCAGATCACCGCTTTGTCCCAGTCCCGGCCCAAGCGCAAGGCTGTCATTTTCATCCAACGCGTTTAAAATATCGTGGATTGCGCCTTTACTTATCAGTCCTTTTTCATCCTCGGCCAGAGGGATACTAATCGCGCAAGGTGTTAGGCCAGCGGTAGTTAGCTGAACAGACTCCGGCACGGCCATCCTTACCAGCCCTGCCCCGCTCCGCAGGGCGGCATTAGCCGTTAGTGCCGGCGCACCGATCATACCGCGGCTGCCGCCCACTATCAGGACCCTGCCGAATTGGCCTTTATGGGCGTCATCCGCACGCGGCGGCAACTTTGGTATTTCCGTTATTCTTTTAGACATAACAACTTATACCCCTTGGTGTAATTTTCCACGATTGATAACCACTGGCGTCTGACCGGTTATTGTTACTTATCCAGCGGCTTTGACGTTTGGCCGTTAATGATCGAGGCGATATAGCCGGCGGCGAATCCGTTATCTATATTGACCACGCAAACCCCTGCGGCGCAGCTATTTAGCATTGTCAGCAGTGGCGCTACGCCTGCGAAACTGGTACCATATCCCACGGAGGTCGGGACCGCTATCACCGGTACTGCCACCAGGCCGCCCACTACCGAGGCCAGTGCCCCTTCCATTCCCGCCACGACGATGATTACGTTTGCCTGTTGAAGCTGCTCGCAGTGGCTCAGGAGCCGATGTAGGCCGGCTACGCCGACATCGTAAACCGTTTCCACGTTTTGACTTAGCAGTTCCGCTGTTACGCGTGCCTCTTCCGCTATCGGCATATCCGCGGTCCCGGCACTGACAAGTACGATACGGCCGACTTTCTCCTTCGGTTCTTCCTGACGCAGTACTATCGCGCGGGCGTCTTTTTCGAATATTGATCGGGGAAATCGTTTGTGTATTTCTTCGTAAGTCTTTTCGTCCGTGCGGGTTGCCAAAACATTGTTTTTCTGCTGAGCCAGCCGTGAGAAGATTTCGACGATCTGTTCGGTGGTCTTGCCGGGGCAGTAGATCACTTCCGGCATACCGCAGCGTATCGCCCGATGATGGTCGAGGTGCGCGTATTCGAGTGATTCGAACGGCAGGCTACGAAGCTTTTTCAGTGCTGTCTCGACGGTGGTGCCGCCTGTTTTGACGTTTTCGAGAAGTTGTTTAAGTGCTTTGGTATCCATAAGTTAGCTTCATTTAATTCGTTGTTTCGGCTTGCGTTTTTCTTTCACAAATGCTTTTGTCTGTGGGTCGGCAGCCGAGGGTTCGAGTGATAAATCAGCCGTCTGTCCGGTATTGAAAATATGATAGCCCAAGCCGGCTACCATAGCGGCGTTGTCGGTACAATACTTTTTTTCGGCGACGATAAGTTTTCGGCTGGTCTCTAAACACTTTTGCCGCAGTTCGTTACGTAAATTTGTATTGGCGGCTACGCCGCCGCCCAGCAGTACTGTATGGGCGTTGACTTTGTCCGCTGCCCACATCGTTTTGGTTATGAGCACTTCTGTCAGCGCGGCCTGGAAGCCGGCTGCGACGTCGGCCTTTTCCTTTTGGCTCATGTTCGGCACACGGTCTTCGCCGCGCATATCCTGTCCGTGGCAATAATAGAGTACCGCGGTCTTAAGTCCACTGAAAGAGAAATCCAACGAGCCTTTTTTCAGCCAGGTTCGCGGGAATCGTATCTTTTTGGGGTTGCCTGACTTAGCAAGTTTTTCGATTGAGGGGCCGCCCGGATATGGGAGGTTGAGAATGGCTGCGACCTTGTCGAACGCCTCGCCGGCGGCGTCGTCGATAGTACAG
>DAOWIP010000300.1 GCA_030640865.1 Sedimentisphaerales bacterium
GACGATTTTACGCTAAATGTCCTCTGCAATACCGAGGTTATCGAGGTTAATCAAGACCCATTAGGCAAACAGGCAAGAATTGTTCTACAGTCCGACGATCACCTTATCCTGGCAAAAGATATGGAAGACGGATCCCAAGCGATGGGGCTGTTCAACGCGAGTGAAATTGAAACGAAAATAACAGTTAAATGGTCGGAATTGGGCATAAGCGGAAAACACAGGGTGAGAGACCTCTGGAGACAAAAAGATGTCGGAACTTTTGACGATGAATACACTATTAAAGTGCCGCGCCATGGTGTTGTTATGTTACGAATCAAATGAATAAGTTGTGAGTTGTGAGTTGTGGGTGGTGAGTTGTGAGAAAGACAGAAGATATACCCAATGGGTATCATTCAAGATCAGTATAATGGTCGTTCGGCACTTTTAGCGGAGGTATCAATATTGAGTATTATGTATCAAACAAATATTTTTCGCATTAACCAACAGATGGCAGTGTTTTACACGCAGCCTTATGTGATGGCATTAACCATATTGCTGATAGTATCAGGCTCAAGCGGATTGTCTCAATCGGCTACCGTAGTACAGACCGACCAAACCGAGGTCCTGAAAAAGTCGCTGGTATATATTGAGGCATCAGTCTATAGCTATTCGGCGTTTTATCCCTGGCGGCACACCGATTTGAGTAAGCGAGTGGGCTACGGCTGCGCTGTAGGAGCATATCAGGTATTGACAACCGCCTATAATGTAGCCGACGCCTCATTTATCACTGTCCGCCGCTTTGGCCGAAATGAACTTATCCCAGCCAGCCTCAAAGTGATTGATTATGAAAGCAACTTGTGTTTGTTGGAACTTGACCAGGCCCGAACCGGAACTCCGTTACTGCCGATTATATTCCACGATCAATACGAAAAAGGCGATCCTGTAGAGTTTTACCGGCTCAGCAGAGACAGTCGCGTCGAGAGCGGCCGAGGGTATATGGATCGGGTTGAGCTATATCGCTCATCACTTTCCTACACCAGCTTTATTAATTTCATCATCGGTAATGTCTCACAGCGGGCAGGCCTGGCCCATTTGTTCTTTCAGGCCGGAAAGGCCGTTGGGTTGGGCTGCTGGTACGACAAGAGCATTAAAGAAGCGGGCCTCATCCCAGCCGAGGCAATCAACCAGTTTCTCACCAACGCCCAGAATGTCGAATACCAGGGCTTTCCAGCAATGGGCTTTGTTACTGAACCACTGCTCGATCCGGCGTTAAGAGACTGGCTGAAGATGCCTGAAACGATACGAGACGGCGTGTACGTAAGCGACGTCTATACCCTGGGCACAGGCTGCGAGGAACTGAAGAAAAACGATGCTCTTCTAACTATCGACGGCCATTCGGTTGACGCCCACGGCCGATATCACCACAAACGGTATGAGGATATTTCCTACAAACATCTGATAACCACCGGAACTGTCGGACAAACGTTAGATTTCGAGATCTGGCGGGATGGGAAAAAACAACACCTTTCGGTTAAGCTTCGGAACTTCCCTGTTGAAAATATGCTCATTCCTTATTATGAATATAATAAACAGGGCGAATATATTGTGGTCGGCGGCTTTATTCTCCAGAAACTTACGCGTAAGTTTCTCGGCGCATTCGGCAAAGGCTGGCCCGGCCGAGTCGATCCGCACCTTTACCATTATTATCGTGAATCGGCGTTTAAGCCCGATGAGAAACGCCGTGATATAGTAATCCTTTCGCGGGTACTGCCTGCTGAGATTAATCTGGGCTACCAGAACCTGAAACAACTGGTAGTCGAAAAATATAACGGCAAAACAATCACTTCAATACAAGACATCCTCGATGCGCAGAAACTCAATCCCGAAAGCAAATTCGACATCATCCAATTCGAAAATGATAATCCAACTGTTGTTCTGCCACGAGATATGCTGCCTATGGCCAACGCTCAGATCAGCCAACTCTATGGTATTGAAGCACTTATGCACATCGAAAAATAGTAACCGCGTGGACCACAAACCCACCCTGCAAAAGAACCACCCGATCCACGGTTATCTGCCATGCACATTGGCCGAGTGTAGTGTTTTTTATCATCATTGTGTACTGGTTCAGCGTGAATTGGACAAATCACTTTTACAATTAAGAGACAACCTTGCCTTCGGCAAGGAGGTTTTTTAAAGGCATAGGGGAGTTCTGGATTACCATTATTAGTGATTGGGGTTGGGCAGGCAGTATAAAATAGACC
>DAOWIP010000230.1 GCA_030640865.1 Sedimentisphaerales bacterium
CTGGCAGATCTGAGCAGTGGCCGGCTGGCTGGGCGAATAGCGGATGCTGCCCGGTTGGCAGTTGCCAAGGCGATGTTACTTCAGGCTCAAGAAATGCAGTCCGCCGTCGAGGCGGAGAACTCGGCACAATAAGCTTAGGGATGAGCTATGAATTACGGTATGTATGTATCTGCCGCCGGCGCGCTGGCCAATTCCTATCGACAGGATGTCGTAGCGAATAATCTGGCTAACGTTGAGACTGTGGCCTTTAAACCTGACTTGGCCATGTTCCAGGCTCGGCGAACGCAGGCTCAAACAAAAGGGCAAAGGTTCCACACCACCGCCATGCTCGAGGGCATCGGCGGTGGTATCTTCGCCCTGCCCACCTATACGGACTTTTCACCCGCATCTCTCGATCAAACCGGTTCCCCATTCGATCTGGCACTGACCGGAAAGGGTTTTTTTCAGGTCAATAACCCCGATGCCCCCGACGGAATCAGTTTTACCCGCGATGGAAGATTCACCCATAACGAAGATAATCAACTGGTTACCGTCTCCGGCAAATTACCTGTTCTGGATGACAAAGGACAGCCCATCGTTATAGACCCCAACCTCCAGAGCTTTGTCGTTGACGAGACGGGATATATCAGCCAGGGCAAAAATCCCGTAGCACGATTAGGTATCGTTGATTTCGACGATGCGCAGGCCCTAAACAAGCAAGGGCAAAGCCTTTATACAGCTCCGCAGGGCGTTCAACCCAGGTACATCGAGACGCAGATTAAACAAAACGCTCTGGAAAACTCAGGCGTGAACTCCCTGCAACAACTCGCAGAAATGATCAAAACACAACGACTCTTTCAGTCCAATATAAATATGATGCTCATACAAGATCAGGCATTAGAACTGGCAGTAACACGATTGGGGAGTATTAAAGGATAAGAGAGTGGTGAGAAAGACAGAAGAGTGGTGAGTGGTGAGAAAGAGGGAAGAAAATGAGGAATAACCAATTACGAATGTGAACATCGAACACCGAATGTTCAACATTCAACGTCGAATAAGAAAGCCGCGTGGGGTAAGACCCCACCCTACGGAAGAACCCCCGCCCCAGCCTTCGCTGGGACATGCTTGACAGCAGGGGCTATGGTAAATGGCGGGCACGGCCCGCCCTACTAAATGGAAAAATAAATGGCAATTACAGCACTACATTCCGCTGCCACGGGCATGAAAGCGATGGACACCCAATTAGATGTCATCGCCAATAACCTCGCTAACTCCAATACGAACGGCTTCAAGAGCCAACGAGTGAACTTCGAAGACCTGTTCTACGAAATGCGACGTCAGCCCGGCGCCCTGAATACACTCGGACAAATGTCCAGTACAGGTATGTTTGTCGGCTTAGGCGCCAGAGTGTCCAACACTCAACTGAATATGAGTACCGGCTCCATGGAAAATACCGGTAAGCCTCTCGACATCGGCATTGGCGGAGCAGGGTTCTTCAAAGTATCCACCTTCGACAGTATCGGCGATGGTGAGGCCTATACGCGAGCAGGTAATTTTATCGTTGATTCCGAGGGGTTTCTCGTCCTGGGGACGGCGGATGGGCCAAGGTTAGACCCGGCCATTACTCTGCCTAACGAATATGACAGTGTTACCATCCAAAGCGATGGTACCGTATCAGTAATCGCAGGCGGTAGTACGACCGAGTACCAAATAAAACTCTATAAATTTCCCAACCCGCATGGACTGAGACTGGAAGGCGGAAACCTCTATACAAAAACCGAGGCCAGCGGCGATGCCATCGAAGGTAATCCGCGCGACATCGGGTTCGGCGGGCTGGCACAGGGCTTCCTTGAATCCAGTAACGTCGATCCGGTAAGGGAACTGGTGAATATGATCCGAACACAGAGAAGTTTCGAGTTGAACTCTCAGACAATAAAGGCTGCGGACGAGAACCTGCAAGTCGTCAGTCGCCTGCGACGGTAAATAGAGTTGTGAGTTGTGAGTGGTGAGTGGTGAGAAAGACAGAAGATATAGAACACGGATGATACGGACGCAACGGATTGGCACAGATAAGAGAAACAAAAGATAACAAAAAAAGAGAAGAATACAGAATACAGAAGGCAATAGAACGTCGAATCAAAGAAATATTGAATTATGAAAGAACGTGCTGATACAATTTATTTACAAACCAGGCTGGTAGCGTTTATCGTTTTGGTATTCGTTGGCGCGGCCCAGGCTGCGTTGTGTCAAATCCGTGTTCAGCCAACCGCTTGTCCGAAGACCGGCGCGGTTC
>DAOWIP010000001.1 GCA_030640865.1 Sedimentisphaerales bacterium
CGGTCGGTGAGCGGGCTGTCTTCCAAAAAAAATCTGAAGAATTTGTATCGAGACATCAACAAGATAATCGGCCGGGACCAGATATGCGTTTTTGCCGGTTCGCTGGGGGAACTATCGTTTTTGCCGGAGGTATTGCGGATTGTGAGGATGTGCCGGGAAAAGGGAGCCAGGGTGGTAGTAGATAGCTCTGGACCGATGCTGAAAGCAATTGTGGACGAGGGCGGATTGTGGCTGATCAAGCCGAATGTGGAGGAATTGGGAGGACTGCTGGACGAAAAACTTCCGGATACTCATCAAACACTGGTAAAAGCCGGCGAAACACTATTGGGCCAAGTGGAGCATATACTCATTAGCAGAGGGGAAAAAGGAGTGATACTAATTACCGCTGAGGGCGGTTACCAGGCGCAATACCAGGGCAAAGCCAGTGTGGTACAATCGACGGTCGGTTGCGGTGATTATTTGTTGGCGGGCTTTTTAAAGGGTTGGATGCGGAAAGGCGATCTCCGCTCGGCAGTACAAACGGCACTCAAGGCCGGCACGGCCCGGGCCTGGGGACTGAGCGAAACAATGTCCTGGCCCAGAGCGGAAAGAAAAATTAAGTGTAACACTTTATAACCCTGATAGAATCAGGACTTCATTTGGAGGGAAGTCAAAGCTGTGGCGGTATCCTCAGCCACATCGAATATAGAATCCAGACCGGTCAACAGAAAAACACCCCATACCTGTATGGCGATGTTACACAGACAAAGGTGGCCCTTATTATCCAGGACAATCTTGCGGAGCCTTAGCAGACGCGAGATATTGGAGGAATTGAGAAATTTTATATTGGCGAAGTCCAGAACAACATCCTTGGAATCTTTTTCCATTCGTTCGGCCAGGGCATTAAGTTCGTCAGACAGTTCCGGGTCTTCCGCCAGATTAACCATAACGATTTCTTCAGACCAGTCTTGAGTAGTCATGTCCGATTTTCCTTTTTCGTTTGACCTTTTTTATAAAAGCGATTTTATAGTGCTCACGATTTACCTCACTCACAATACCAGATCAAAAAGGACCTGTCAAACAAAAGAACTGATACGATATGTAACTGTTCACGGGTTCTTTTCCTCAAACAGGGCGGGCCGTGCCCGCCATTTAATCTCTTCGCCGAGTCTTGTAGGCTGGGGGCTTACCCCACCATTTTAAGTATAGTATCCCAAATGTGTGGCACCTTTCTGTATTTCAGAGAGGTGTTCCTGTCTATTTATTTTGCAGTTCCTGTTGGTAGCGACGCATCAGGGCCGCTCGTGTTACAAATCCGATGAACTGGTTTTTGTTTTTTTCGGTATGGACGACCATACTGTTGACCTCCATACGTGAAAACTTGTCGAGGACCTTATCGAGAGTTTCGTCACTGCTGACGGTAGCGACATCGGTCCGGGCCAGTTCACCGGCGAGCAGGAATGGAACTGATTCCGGCTGAAGCAATGCGGCACGCAGGTCCTGTCCGACCAGCAGGCCTTTATAGTGGCCTTTGTGGTCCATAACGATAAAATCAGTCATTTCCAGATGCACTGCTCTGTTGATCACATCCTGTAAAGGTGTATCTTCATATACTATCTCGAAGTTAGGTTGCATAACCATTCCTACGTCAAGTCGTCGCAGGACGGCTGTATCGGCCAGTGTCTCGAAGCTGATGCCGCGGCGGCGTAGTTTGAGCGTATAAATTGAGTCACGGAACAGTAGTTGGGCAATCGCCAGCGAGATCGTGGCCGAGAACATTACCGGCAGAATTATCTGATAGTTATGGGTCATCTCGAACAAAATGACAATACCGGCTATGGGAGCGTGAGTTGTGGCTGATACTACCGATGCCATACCGACCAGCGAGTAAGTTTGTGGGTTGATATGCGCAAACAGCCCTACTTTCTGCAGGGCAAGCCCGAAGGCGTAACCGACCACGGCACCTAAAAAAAGTGATGGTGCAAAAATACCACCCGAACCGCCGCTGCCCAGCGTACAGCAGGTGGCAACTGTTTTCAATACCGCCAGGACCAGCAAAATGCCGATAGTCAAATCTAACACGGCGGCTCCCTCGCCGATGTTGGCGCCGATACAGCGGCCGATCAGAGGATAGCTGTTGCCGAAGATGCCTGGTTCGCCTATACGCGTATCACCCAGAAAATATACCGTTACCAGACCAAGCAGACCCAGGCCGACGGCCCCGATGACCGGTTTGGCAACGTGATGAATTTTAAGCCGGTCGAAAAAATCTTCCGTGGCATAGAGTAGTCGGACGAAGAACACCGCCGCCACCGCGCACAATAAGCCGAGGACGACATAATTGCCTAATTCGAACCATTGAGAACCGTATTCCATATCTGGATGGACCAGTGGGAACAGTGCCTCGTTGCTCCCCAGTATGGCGCTGACGACTACACTGCTTATGACCGAGGCGATGAGAACGGGAGAGAAAGTCTTGAAGTTCAGATCGCGCAGGAAAATCTCTAATGCGAACAGCACTCCTGCAATTGGTGCGTGGAAGATAGCCGAGATGCCCGCTGCTGCCCCGCAGCCCACCAGCACCGGCATATTATGTTTAGCGACTTGAAAGTACTGACCCGCCGTCGAACCAAGGGCGGCCCCTATCTGGATGATCGGTCCTTCCGTGCCTGCCGAGCCGCCTGAACCGATAGTCAGTGCTGATGCGACCGTTTTGGCAATGGCCACACGCGGCCGAATAACGCTGTCTTTACGGGCGATAGCGTCCATAACTTCCGGAACACCGTGTCCCTTGGCCTCGCGGGCAAAATAATAAGTGATTAACCCAACCAGCAGCGCCCCAGCCGACGGCAGCAGTATCAGTAATAATCCTCTGCCGCCGTACAACCCTTCCGGGCTATAGCATAGTTCGTGGGCCAAGCCAAGCAATTTGGTAAATATAACTGAGCCTAATCCAGTCAGAGCTCCGATTAACACAGCCAGGATAGTCAGCGTGGCATCCTGCCGAAAACCCAATTGTTTTAGAAAGCGAACGATGCTTTTGTAAAATCGAGCCCCTCTTTTTAGTGGGCGTTCCATTTTGGACATTGAGTTACTTTCTTAAATAGTTCCTGTTGGGAAAGATGATATAAAGTGTGCCACGGCCGTATCGGCCGTGTTTTATTGCCTTTTTTGTAAGCGTTCACGCAATTTTTTCTTACCAGACCACGTAGGGGTCTTAACAATAATAGCCGCGGGTGTAGGCCGTAGGCCGAAACCCGTGGTAAAGTCCACAAAAGATTTACAACCCCGGAGGGGTTGAACAAAATATTATTATTGTCCCAAAGGTTGGGGTTAAAATAGGCAAGATAGCATTTTGCTATTCCGGTTTATAAAAGTAATATCTCGCCCTGTGGCAGAAAAAAATACTCTTTTTCGCGGTGGAGAATTTGACTTTTTTTATTTTTCCGGCACAATTGATTTCAGGTGAAAGCATAAATATATTAACTCCAAG
>DAOWIP010000210.1 GCA_030640865.1 Sedimentisphaerales bacterium
AGGCCGAAACCCGTGGTAAAATTCGCAAAAATTTTACAACCCCGTAGGGGTTGAACAAAACATCCTGACGGCAAAATAACAGTCCATGTATTACACTAATTTGCTTTCGATCTGCTTCAGGACTCTTATGGACTCTTCGGCGATTTTCTTTCCGCCGGGCTTAAAATCAAATACTTCGAGAGACACCCATTTGTCAAACTGTAAATCCCTGAGTGCCTGAAAGGCCTTCACGTAATCGTTGACCGCGGTTCCTGTGCCGAGGTATGTACCATCCATTTCCTGGACATGAACGTGATGGATGTTATTGAAATATTTTTTAATCAGAACATCAAAAGGCTCTGTTTCGTCGGTTGTATTATGGAAATCAAACATGATTTGAACCGCGGGATGATCGACCTGCCGGGCTACATCAAGGGATTCAGCCATAGTGTTGGCAACGTCAGTCACCTCTTTGCCCAAAGGCTCGATGAGTATTTTGACGTGTCGTTCGCCGGCGTGGTCGGCGACTTTCGCCAGGCTGTCCACGAAATATTTGGTAGCTTCTTCGGCAGAAATTCCCTCGCTTTTACGTTGGTTTGGCGAGCCGAAAATCATATATGGTCCGCCAAGATCACCGCAAAAATCTATAAGTTCGTTAAAGTAGTCAAGTGTTTTTTGGCGTACCGTTGCGTCAGGTGTTGTAAAGTGCAGACCTTTCGGCGGCGGCGCCAATAACCAATGAAGTCCTACACATTCGATACCGGCGTTTTTCATTATGGAAACCATTTCTTTGCGTCGGTCGGGGGTTATCTCCCGGACGCCCTGCTTGACCAGTGAAAACGTCGCGATCTCAACGCCTTTATAACCTGCGTTTCCGATAATTTGACATTGTTCCGCCCAGCTCAATTCTGCCATGCTCTCGTTACACATGGCATATTTAAAACCTTTCCATTTGGAGGGCAATGGTTCCTCTTTTTTCCGGCAGCCAAACGTCAGTTCGCTCAGAGCGGCAGCACCTAAAATATTCCCTGATGTCCTGATAAAATCTCTTCGATTGTAAGTTGACATAATTTCTCCTATGTTGAAAATTTATCTTGGTCTTGCGATTCCGTTATTTCAGCCGGTAACCGACGGGAGCGGTTTTGCGGCTTCCTGAGTTTGCATTACAATGTGCTTAACCTCTTTTTCGATATTTTCGGTAAAAGGTCCGGGTTGGAAGTACACTCTATGGGAGGTATGCCCTTCGTAGCCGCCCTCGCGAACGATGCGCTGGTCTGGAATATACGCATTGGTACTATTGGCATAACCCACCACCATAGCCTGTTCTGTGTCTGACATGCTACGCAGCATAGGACCCCACGGGCTGCAAATTTCTCCTTCCATACCAAAAATACTCAACTGCCGTCCGAATTTCCAGAGCTGGACATCATAACGAAAGTTCGGTCTTTCGAATGGCAACGCCAGATATTGCCGGGCAGTCCAGGTCGCATAACTTTTCTTCGGGCCTTTGTAAGCCGCGCGTTTAATTTCCTCCAGAGACCAGGGTTCACCATAGCTAAGCTGCCCGGTTGTCAGAGAACAGCTAATCGCTCCCGAAAGAGCGGTCATTTGTCCTTTGTCAAGACGGCTTATCACCGCCTGGGCCAGTTCCCGGCCCGCTTCCTCGGCCCGTTTCGGGTCGGCGGCAAAGACCAGCTTGCCGGTATCGGGGTCCTTGTGGACAATTTTGGCATCACCGCCGCATCCCTGGACAAATAATGCTTTCGTATCAGTCATTTGTTCGGAAAGTGCGTCGCGCATGGCGCCGGGATAATCCGGCGACCACTTATTAATGCGCCCGGAACTGGTGGGATGACAGGCATGGCCCACAACCAGCAATTGCCGGGGTGCCTGTTGCCGCCTTACCCGGAGAATCGGCGCATGGCCGTCAAACGAGCCTTCGGGGTACGGCCCCCATGTAATCTTACCGTTGACGGGCAGACGACGACAGCAACCAATGCCTCGAAAGTCAAGAGCAGTGTAATCGATAGTGGCCGGTGTGAGGTTTTTCAACGCGTCGTCGATCCGGCTCAGGATCGTCTCTTCGAGATGCCCCATATACCACACGTTAGGTGCGCCGATACAACCGAAACTACCGCTCATACTCACAGCCGGCGCCCAGTGTGTATGCGAAGCCGCGAACATTACGCATTCCGGCTCAATACCGTGTTTCTCTCTGACATCATGACGAACTCCTTCTATTATGGTCCGGTCAAA
>DAOWIP010000552.1 GCA_030640865.1 Sedimentisphaerales bacterium
AATAGAAACATTGCAAAAGAAACTTGATCAATCCAAAGAAGAAGCCGGTAAAATATTCGACGAAACTATCGAGCAGGAAATCAAACAGGACAATCAGGTTAAGTTGGCGCAGGCTGAGATGGAGTTGAAAAAGACTGAGGCATATATAGTAAGTTATGCTGAAAAACTGGAAAAAGAGAGGGCAAATACCATAGAATTGGGTAAATTACAGTGGCAAATCCAGGACCTCAGAGAACAAATGACCTTTAATAAGGACGAATATGACAGATATGGGCAAAGAATTCGCGAATTACAGGTAAAGTTGAAACTTCCCGCCCGCATCTCCGTCGCCGACCAAGCCAACACCGCCCCCCCTAAGTCCCGACGAAATAAGATGGTTATAGCTGTTTTGTTCGGCGCGCTGGCGTGCGGGATGTTTCTGGCATTTCTGGTCGGTAAGGCCGATCATAGTCTGCATACGCCGGATGATATTGTACGATGTATCGGTGTTCCCATCCTGGGAACCATAACTAACTCAAAACAAATGGATAAAAACCTTCTGCCTGAGTTTATCGCTAATGATTATCAGACCATTCGGGCCAACCTGGGACTGCTCAGTGAGGGCCGGATACCAAAAATACTGGCCGTAACCAGCCCCGCTATGGGCGAAGGTAAAACCACCCTGTCAATTAACCTGGCGATGAGCCTCGCTCAAACAGGCAACCGAGTATTGCTGATCGACGGCGATTTTCGAAAACCAGGCATAGCTCGAATGCTGAATCTGCCCGACCATTCGTGGGGGCTTCAGGATGTGCTGCTGGGACTGAAACGCTTCGAAGAAACCGTCCAAACACTACCGCTAACCGGCCTGGACGTAATAACAACCGACCATCGCAATACCACCACCGCTATCGAACAACTTTCACAACCCGAAACCGCCGAATGTATCAAGACTATCAGCCAACAATATGATCATGTCATAATCGATACCACACCTATACTGGCAGCACCCGATGCGCTCCTGTGGGCCAAGATGGCCGACGCGGTAGTCATAAGCACTCTGGCCGGGCACACGTCAGGACCCGACCTGAAAGAAGCGATGGAACGACTGAGCAGATTGAAGATCAGGATATTGGGCAATGTCCTCAGTAATGTGCAGGCCAAACACAGATACAACCGCTACGGCTACAGCTATTATGGAGGCAACGGTAAAGCAAAGACCAACGAGAAAAAAAACCAGGCAAGACCGCTGCTGGTGTCAGAAAATGTAGAGAGTAGAGAGTAGAGAGTAGAGAGAGAAGTGGTGAGTATGAAGGCGCACGTAAATAATTTACAGCTTGTTGTAATTCATAAGAAAGATTCCCCGCCAAATCAGAACAGTATTCTGCAAATTAGTGTTTCCGACGAACCACTGGCAGCTATTACGCTGGATGGATTAATGAACCTGAACCCCTGGGCCGATACGTGTGAACGTACCTCCATAGCGATCCCGGAAACATGGGAAAAAGAATTAAAAGCAATCCCAACACCCCTCAATATAATATATTATAACAAAAAGCTGCCCATTCGTTTTTCTCTCAACAGCCGAAATAATAATGGACAATGGCTGATAATATCCAACGGAAGATATGTTACAGACGTCGATCAAAACTGGCTTTTCCAGATTTTAGCCGATCAGGACGCCCCAGTCATCGCAGTTACCGTTGATCCCCAACTGACAGCGTTCAAAGAAAGAATACGGGTTTCCTCACAGGGAAAAGTAGCCGGTTTTCGCCGCCTATACTCAGATATAGCCCAGGAGGCGCCGCTCCCGACAGACTGGCCCTGTCACGTTTTTATTCGTACCGACACTTTAAAAAATCTTATGACCGAAGACACACTGCCTTTGAGCTTCCCGGAATTTACAGCAAAATGCGAAACAAGTTCCCTGGCCCTGAACAGTATTAAAATTGCCGGCGCTGTCCTGGACATAGAAACCGAAACGGGATTCCTGAACTTTATCACTCGACGACTCGATGTCCTATGGCCAAAACAGGCACAGGGCTATATGCAAATCGCTGATTCGGATAACTGCTCGAT
>DAOWIP010000104.1 GCA_030640865.1 Sedimentisphaerales bacterium
ACCCATTGTCATATAATCAGTTAGTATTTGTTGCACTTCAGATTAAAATTCAGGCAGATTAAATTCTTACACAATCAAGTCAAAAAAAAAGGCCCTATTGGCCTTATACGACCGAAGGACCTTTTCTGCTCAAAACAGGGTATTACTTGATAAGTTCGTAAGTATTGTCTATCTTAACCACAGTGAACATTGCGCCGCCGGTGCTTTTCTTCTTGTTTTTACTCTGACCCATACCGATATTTTCTTCCAGAATAATCAGGGTACATTCGATATTGGATTTTTCGGAGCGAACCAGGCCGGCGGATAAATCGAACAGGGCCTCGTCGGTTATTTTAAGCTCGTTCATATCGGACATCCTTTTAATCATAGTTTTTCCGAAGTCGTTGAGTGGGGGAGGTTCCTCGATCCCTTCGGGCAGAACGTACAGGGGTTCGGCTGAGCTTCTAACTTTGACGAGATTGGTTTTACCCTTTTTTTGGATTTCATTCACCTTGAATTTTTTCTTAATGGCCTTGGCCTTTATCATCGCGTCGGGTATGGGCAGTTTTTTCTCATACTCTGTCGGCAGGGCGAAAGTTTCGCCTTTCGACGGAGCGACGCGAGCTGGGCAGTATCGCAGGAAATCTCGCTCGTGATATTTTTTGACTGTCTGTTCGTTGATGAGACCGGTAACGATACGTTTATCGTCTTTATCAACCCCGATTTTTTTATACAGTTTATCCATACCTATGACTTCTTTTACGGTGGAGTCTGGTGCGATCCTGATTTTATAGCTGGCCCCATAGAGCTTGGGTTCGTTGGGCCAGGAGGATGTAGAGGTGTTTTTTTTCGCGTCACTATAGTATTCGTTCTTACTCTTCTTTTTCCGCACATCAGAGGTCATTGTAAGCCTGACCTGTTCGATGGTTACGTTCAGAATCGCCGAGCCGTCTTTATCTACCGACTCGACTTTGGTACGCAGGACAATCTCATGTTGGGATTCGTTTTTACCGGTCAAAGTGGGTTTTTTTCCCGGCATTTCCACCCAGACCTTATTTAGCTTATTGCTGATGAAGCGAGCCTTATGCTCTTCGCCGACCTTGTACCGACAGCGCAGGGACGTGGGCACAGTCTTTACTTTTTTGGAATCGCTCTTTTCTTTATTGTCTGCCATCGAGACCGATTGGGACACAAAGCAGATTAATGCCACACCAGCTAAAAACAGTACTGTTTTTTTCAAGTTGTTTTTCATCGTTTTGGTTCTCCTGAAAAATTAAAGTTCAAGTTAATACTAATTGTCTATATATTCAATTGTCTTTTGTACAGTATAAAATATATTAGGTTTGGGTCCCTTATGACTGGATGTTTTTGCCGAGGTTGGTCTTCGGCTTCTGGCTCGGCTGCTGACGAACACCCTGGTCTTTTCGACAAGTTTTATGGGGCGTCCATTACTTAACGAATAAGTAAGATCGCCTTGGCCTTTTACTGAATCCACATTAAAAGTCAATTTGGAGGTACGTCTTCGCGGCTTATGTGGTTTAGGTCGTTTAGGTGGTTTTGTCTGAGCGGAGGGTGACTGATCACGGGTCAATTTGTATTTAATCAGGGCTATTCTGCTATCTTGTTGCTTCTGATTATCCTGCTGTTTTGGGATACTCTCAACGGTATAACTTTTATTGGTGGCTGTTACGGGTGCGTAAGGGACGAGGACCGAACCGGGACTTTCCCATGTGGCGTTTAGTTGAGCCGGTGCGGCTTTTGGGCCGACCATTAAGCCGCCGGTAACATATTCCCGCAGATTCCCTTCTGCCAGTAGCATATTAACCTGATCGCCGCCGATCATACTACCGCCGGAGCCGGCGTAGGCGGCCTTTTTGATCTGGGCGTCCATCTCCACGAGTTCCGCCATAGGCTGCTGAAAATCCATCCGCACGGTGAATTTTCCCCCTTTCAGGCCGGCAAACGCGTTTGTAAATGTCTGCTGTTGCTTGGTTTTTGGCTTTTTTTTGGGTTCTGGACTGGGCGACTGACTGCTATCGAAGGAAAATTTCTTACCCAGACTGCTCATTGACGCCTTAAGGGAGGCAATCGTGGCTTCAATAAGAATTTGCTCTGAGTCAGCCTCTTTGACACGGCAATTCAGCAGCATTTCGGAATCTTTGTGATCGACCCCGCCGAAAATCATAGACAAATCACTGATTAGATGCACCTTGACGGAGTACGTATCGCCCGGTTTCAGGTGCCAGGTAATGCGCTCAGAGGAGTTGCAGCCATATAGATTAGCCAGCAGAAACAGCAGAATAACAGAAAATATCAACCGAAAACGTACCATTTTGATACCTCCGCCAGAAGCGTATTCATTCCAGTGTACAGTTACACGGTTACAATATATTACTGATCACTGCCGCATTATATTAACTTATTCATCCAAACGCAAACAACTATTTTCGTAACCGTCCACGGGTTCTTTTCCTCAAGTAGGGCGGGCCGTGCCCGCCATTTACTCTTTTCCTTATTAGGCCCGAAGGGCCATAAGAGCGCATAGCCGGGTGGCGTAAGCCCCCGGAAGAGTTGCGACAACAACTCTTAAAGCCCCAAAGGGGCGAAAGAAAGCAATCTATAAAAAGCGTGAACGGTTACCTATTTTCATTATTTCGCTGTTTGCCTTTTGGCATTTGGGCCGGATGGGGTTGGGGTCGGGGTCGGGGTCGGTTTTGGAATCAGTTCCAATTGAGGGTCGATACGGCAGAAACCTTTAATCAGGGCGCCGTCTCTGACTTCAAGCCTGTGGGCGATTATGTTTCCTGCGAGGCTGGCGCCGGCTGCGAGGGTAACTTTGCCGGCAGCGGTAACATTACCCTGATGGTCCCCTTCGACAAAGAGATTATTGACGCGCAGACAGGCCCGTAGCATTCCAGACGGAGCAATTGCGACCGATCCGCAGGTTTCAATCAAGGTACGGGAAAGAAGAGAGGTAACAGTGAAGTCTTCAACGCTGAGACGATGATTACAGACAGGGCAGCCGGTGCTGACTGCCCTGATACTGACGATTAACTCTTTGCCGCAATGGAGGCAATAGACTGTTTTTTCCTGCATAAACGTTAATCAGCGGTTTTGTTACTGTCGATATGGGTTGGCATAGGCGCCGGAGCCGGTCTGTGAACAGGTTGGGGCGCCTGTGCGGGTGCTTTTTTGGGCGCTGCCGCTTCGCCGGCAGCGTCGCTGCCGACATTGCAATGGCCGACAAAATGGGCTCCGTCAACAACGATCAGCCGTTCACAGCGCAGGTCGCCCTGCAGCCGAGCGGAATTTTTCAGCTCTACGAGGTCTCCAGCGGAGATATTACCGTTTATTTCGCCCTCAACGGTAATTGTGCCGGCTTCCACGTCGGCCTGAATAGCCCCTTCGGAAGCAACGACCAGATTACCCTTGGTACTGATACGTCCCTCGAAACTGCCAAGGATTTTAACACC
>DAOWIP010000207.1 GCA_030640865.1 Sedimentisphaerales bacterium
GAGATAATTATCGAGGCAGCCGATAAAGTGGGGCTGCCGAAAGAGTGGATGGCACTGCTGGAAACACGAGAAGACGTTAAGGCGATGCTGGCGCTGGACGACTATATCGATCTGGTGATTCCGCGCGGCTCGAATAAGTTCGTAAAATACATTATGGACAATACCAGGATTCCGGTGCTGGGGCACGCCGACGGAATATGTCATGTGTTTGTGGATGCCGAAGCTGATATGGAAAAGGCGGTGAAGGTCGCGTTCGATTCCAAATGCCAATACGCGGCGGTCTGCAACGCTATGGAAACACTGCTGGTCGATGAAAAAATAGCGGAAACTTTTCTGCCACGGATCAAAAGTGTGTACGACAAAGCAGGTGTCCAGTTGCGGGGAGACCAGAGGACATGGGAGATTATCGAGTGCGCCCCGGTTGGGCAGGAGGACTGGCGGACAGAATATAACGATCTGATTTTGTCGATAAAGGTAGTGAACGGAGTGGATGAGGCAATAGAACATATCAATACCTATGGATCAGGTCATACGGACGCGATTGTTACCGAGCAGGCCGAGACAGCCGAACGGTTTATGGAACAGGTCGATTCGGCAAACGTGTTCTGGAACTGTTCGACCCGTTTTGCAGACGGGTACCGCTACGGACTGGGGGCGGAAGTGGGGATCAGCACAAATAAGATTCACGCCCGCGGGCCGGTAGGGCTGGAAGGGCTGGTTATCTATAAATGGAAACTTATCGGCCGGGGACAAACCGTCGCGGAATATTCCGGCAAAGGAGCGAAGAAGTTCACACATCGGAAATTGGAAAAGGATCTTAATGTTTGATCTATGATTGGATAGATATTATAATCTGCCGAAATTTCCCCCCGACGGTTAATTCTGAAGCGTAAGGAAACTCCCTATTGGAAACACATTTTTGCTATCGTTATTTTATCATAGTCGTGTTTTGTTTCGTTATAAACAATGGCCTCAAAGCGAAAGTTAATGATGGGTTCGATGAGCCAGATAACTTTGTCTCATCAAAATGCTTTGCTTTATCTTATTCTCCCGCAAAGGAGGATGGTTCCTCGGTTGGCTTGTTACAGTCATTTAATGACTGGCCCCGCGAAAAGAAAGTGCTTGCGCTCAACCTGACAGCCGTTGGCGCCATAGCCGCCGTGGGGGCGGTTTCATGGGAATATGGCAATAGTTCTTTCCATTTCCATAATGAAGGCTGGTTTGCCGGTGATACCAAATATGGCGGCGTGGACAAAATCGGGCATGCTTTTGGCGCCTATGCACTCACCAGCATTTATAACAATCTTTACAAAAAATGGGGATACTCCGACCAGGAGGCAATCTTGGGCGCAGCACTGAGTAGTTGGTCCCAAATGATGCTGATTGAGATTGGTGACGGATTCAGTGACGAACACGGGTTTAGTTGGGAAGATGGGTTGATGGATACTATAGGGGTAGGTATGGCCTATCTGCGCCATCGATTTCCTTCAATCAGGAATAAAATCGATTTTCGCTTGGAATGGTTCCCTTCATCGGCTTTGCGACATGGGGACCAGTCGGACATATTTACGGATTATTCCGGTCAAAAATATTTGTTAGCCATAAAACCAGACGGTTTTCTAAAAACGAATAATTCCTTCCTGAAGGCAATGGAAATACATTTTGGTTACTATACCCGTGGCTATGATGGGGAAAACGATTCAAGCAGTCAGCATCGTCGTGCCTATATGGGTATCGGTTTGAATGTTACGTACCTGCTCGAACAACTTACCGGACATGACGCATGGAGAGTTTTTGATTATATTCAGGTTCCCTGTACGTATATATCGTCGTCATCGGAATATCACTAATCCGCATATTTAATGGGGGCTTTTGAGCGATAACACATAAGGCTGCCGGATCCTACAAATTAGATACGACAGGGGCTGCTATATACCACTACTTGGACCACAGGCTCTGACTTCCTTAATAAGTTCGATTGTCTCTTTTACTTTTTTTGTAATAGCCGAATAATCTTTATCAGCTACCAATTCCCTGGAAATAAGTTTTGACCCTATACCGGCACAGGCAATACCGGCGTTAAACCATTCTGTCAAACTTTCTCTCGTAGGCGATACGCCTCCTGTCGGCATAAGCTCGGTCCAGGGACAGGGACCTTTGACGGCTTTGGCAAAAGCCGGGCCTCCAACCTGGGCGCCTGGAAAAATTTTACAGATTTCAACGCCAAGAATTTCCGCTTTATGAATCTCGGTTACGGAACCGCAGCCTGGGCTATAAGGAATCTTTCTGCTGTTGCAGAGACGGGCTGTGTCTTCGTCCAGAAGCGGGCTTACTACAAAATCAGCGCCTGCCGCGATATACATTGCGGCAGTAGGCGCATCACACACAGAACCTACCCCAAGGATAATGTCAGGACGCTCAGCATCTCTGTATTCAGCTAATCGGGTAAATACATTTATGGCCCTGTCACCTCGGTTGGTGAATTCGATTACCTTTGCGCCGCCGTCGGCACATGCGACAGCCACATTCCTGGCAACCTCAAAGTCGCCATTGTAAAAAACAGGTATTAAACCTGTCTGCTTCATAGCGGTTAAAACTTCCAGTCTTGTATATCTTGCCATTTATATTCTCCATCTGAACTTATTATATATCCCAAATACTTTCATCATCCCGGATCGGCCATTCGACAGGTGCGCTTCCGGCCGCGGACTGGTACATGGCCAATACTATTTCAAGAGAGGGCCTGACCGACTTGACCGGAATAACAACTTCTTTATTCTCATTAATCGCGTCAATCATATCCTGAATAACAACCTGATGGTCGCTAAAGCCTAAATCAGCGGCACCGCCGGCGCCGGTTGC
>DAOWIP010000548.1 GCA_030640865.1 Sedimentisphaerales bacterium
CAGTAGCTTTTTGATATATGTAATCAATCTCCAGGTCTCTCATCCGATAGCCTACCGCCCGGCATTGCCGGCCGGTAATAATAGCCGTTTGCAGTCCCTGCCGCCGCCATATCCGTATCCAGGCCCCGTCGTGGACGTGAAACTTCTTCGATTCACCACCGTCGGCATGAATTATGATTCCACCATCAGTCAGCACACCATCCACATCCATCGCCAATAATTTTATATCCGAATTCATTTACGGTTTTCTCCGCATAATAAAAAAACGCGTGGGGTAAGACCCCACCCTACAAGAGTGGGTTCCATACCAACAATTATACAAGAACAGCTCTCTGAAATACAGAAAGGTGCCACCCAATGTTTTATTGCAGTGTTTGTAAGGCAACCACATCCTGAACATCAATCAAGCCCACCGGCTTTCCCGCTTCGTCCACTACGGGAATCTCATCAATACGATATTTATGAAATATCGCCATCGCCTCACTGGCCAAGGTGTCCGGCCTGACTACCCTTGGGTTGTGCGTCATAATCTCACGAACCGGGATGTTCTGTATCTGGATGCCTTTTTCTTTCATTCCCCGCCGCAGATCACCATCAGTAAGCAGTCCGCTCAGCCTGCCTTCACTGTCCACCAGCATAATACATCCGTGCCGCAGTTCGGTATGAGACTCGGCTTTCTCCAGCGCCGCTCGAACCGTATAGTTATCCGGCGCCTGCGGCAACGCCCTGCCGCGTGAAAACAGAGCCGCCTGCTCGACCGTTACCAGCTTGCGCCCCAGCGCTCCGCCAGGATGATACCGAGCATAATCTTCAGCCTGGAAGTCTCGTGCCTTCATTACCGTCAGCGCAAGAGCATCACCGACCGCTAACATACATGTTGTGCTGGTGCTCGGCGCCAGGCCCAGCGGACATACTTCCTCCAGATTGCCCAGCCAGATAACCACCTCACTATGCCGGGCCAGCGGAGATTTTTTATCGCCTGTGATAGCAATCATCCGAACTCCCGATTTTTTCAGCAGTGCTATCAGGCGAACGATTTCATTACTTTCACCACTTTGGCTCAAGACAATCGCTATGTCATTATCGCGCAAACGACCCAGGTCACCATGAACCGCCTCGGCAGCATGAAGAAAATGGCTGGGCGTGCCCGTCGATGCCAAAGTAGCCGATACCTTCCGGCCGATAATTCCCGCCTTGCCGACTCCGGTTACAACTACAGAACCTAAACAGTTATAAATCATTTCAGCCGCTACGGTGAAGTCCTCGTCCAACTCATCCGCCAACCGGGCCACGGCCTGCGCCTCTCGACGTATTATCTCACGGGCCTGTTCGAGATCGATCTTTACCGTAGCTTTTTTCACCAGTTTTTGCCTTTCTGAATTTTAATCTGAAGCGTAACGCTCATAACAGTCAGGCAGCATGGGCTAAAGCCCATCCTACGCGACTAATAAACGCGTGGGTCAAAGCCCCACCCTACAAGACTGCCACCCATCGGTCCCGTCGGTATTATTAACCTTGGCAGGCGAGACGCCTGCGGTACATTATTACTGATTTTCTCCTGCGCGTCAAGTTTGAGTATATACCCAATTGGGTGTTTTTATTGCCTTGATAATTGCGTGCTCTTGTGCCATAATTACGGTTTGGCATATAAGACTTCTCAAATATTGAAGTTGGGCATACATAAAAGGAGCGTTTCAGCAATGAAAGCACTGGTGAAAAAAAAACCGGAGTGCGGACTATGGATGTATGATGTTCCAATACCGGAAATCGGCATTAACGACGTCCTTATCAAAATCAAAAAGACATCAATTTGCGGTACTGATGTTCATATTTATAACTGGGACGAATGGGCACAAAAGACTATTAAGACACCTATGGTCATAGGCCACGAGTTCGTCGGATTCGTTGAAAAAATGGGCAGTAATGTACACGACCTGAATATAGGCGATCTGGTCAGCGGCGAAGGACACATTGTCTGCGGGCGCTGCCGAAACTGTCTGGCAGGACGAAGACATCTTTGTATGAACACCAACGGAGTAGGTGTGAATCGGGACGGAGCCTTCGCTGAATATTTATCGATTCCCATCACTAATGTCTGGCACTGCGACCCCAGCATACCACTGGATATAATCAGTTGTTTCGACCCTTTCGGTAACGCCGTGCATACGGCCCTGTCTTTCGACCTCGTGGGAGAGGACGCCCTTATAACCGGGGCCGGACCTATCGGTATTATGGCCGTTGCCGTTGCCAAACAGGCCGGCGCCCGTTATGTGGTGATAACCGATGTCAATCCATATCGGCTGGAGCTTGCCCGGAAAATGGGTGCCA
>DAOWIP010000003.1 GCA_030640865.1 Sedimentisphaerales bacterium
ATATAAAACCCTCCGAGGCCCTGCGGTCTTCGTCGTAGCTGCGTAAGACGAGCATAGTGGGTGCGGGCTGTTCGGACAGGCGCCGCCGGCGAACATCAACCTTCAACCGCCAGTCCTTCTCCGAGACAAAACTGAACGTTCTCCGGCTGTGCCCTGATTTGGAACGGCAGCGAAATTCCCATCGCATCTCCAGCGGAACCTCATCGACCGGAAAGGCACGAAAGGTCTTTTCCCGGAGGAAGCGGAGAACATCTTCTCGATGGGCCTGTAACTGCCTTTTGTCGGCTATTTCCGGAGGCTCAGCCATCTTCATAAACGTTTCCTGGATGGTGGTTGTACGGTCGTCCGGAGGAGGGCCGTCGATATAGATTTTAAGTTCCTGCTGGGATAATTGCGCGGATTCCGACTCATCGACATCTCCGACCTCGGAAGGTGGAACATTTTTACCCATCAGATGTTTGATAAAGAATGAAAATATCTTCGTGCGGGAAATTTCGTGATAAGAATGGCCTCCGGGAGTTTCGACCAGAGCAATATTATCTGAGGCATCGTACAGATCATAGATGTTTTTTATATAGTTATAGGCTTTCCGCACAGACTCGATTGTATTAATGCCGTCGCGGTTGGCCTGGGCAATCATGAGTGGTCTGGGCGCGATCAGGGCGCCGATGTCATGATAGTCGCGAAGGTAAGTATTGATGGGCACCATACAATCGCAGTGGCCGTCGATGGTGCGGGTGTGGATATGCGCTTCGACAGTACTGTTTCCGCAGACCGGTGCGACAGCCTTTATCCGGGGATCGGCAGCGGCAATGTACCAACTTTGGGCGCCGCCACCGGAGATACCGGTTACGCCGAGTTTTTCCGGGTTGACTTCGGGACGTTGACAGAGCAGGTCAAGACCGCGGATGGCATTCCAAAGCTCGACGCCGCCGGGCGTATATCCCCGGCTGTACCAGTGAAACCAGCCGCGTGCATAACAGCCCCAGTGATCACCGAGTATCTCCCCCCACTGGATAGTTTCGATAATCAGACAAACGAATCCCAACTGAGCGAATTTTCGAGGATGGGGCTGGTAACGGACCTTCTGCGTGCGGGAATGTCCGCAAACATAAATGACAGCGGGAACAGGTTCCGTAATATTATCGGGAATATACAGGTCGGCAGGCACATAAAGATTTGGCAGGGACTCGTAATAAAGTTTTTCGATACGATAGCCGTCTTTTTGAATGGTGCCGACGATTTTTACATTTAAGGGAGGCCTTTCGCCCTGGAGCGGCACGTCGGTAAGGCTCATCATTTCCAGGTATTCGCGATACCGCCGGTCGCGAACATTCAGCCAGTCATCGAGTGTGTTGAAACCGACCAGAGAATTATCTGTAACCTCACTCGCGACACGCATTAAATGGTTACGGATATTGTTGGATTGGTCCAGAGGTGGACTGGTTTCGATATGTAATTTTTGGGCGTTGCAGGGCGAACAACCCAAGAAGGTGCAGATAATGCCTGTCAATAAAATATAAGTCAAAGGGCTTGCTGACAATTTGTTGAATGGATTTCGGTTCATCGGTTTTTTTCCTTGTTAGCCCCTGCTGTTAAGCAGGGGTTCTTAAGTAGGGCGGGCCGTGCCCGCCATTTACCTGAAAATAGTCTTGTAGGGTGGGGTCTTACCCCACGCAGTTTTCTCAAGACAACGAATTATCGTTGGTGTGGCAGCCACCGAGTCTTCGAGGTGGATGGTTCGACTGAGCGGGAAAGATTCTTCCCGGCAGAGTTGTTCAGCGAGCAGGGCATAGCCTTTGCTAAGCGGATGGCTGGCATCGGCGTAGTATTCAGCCGGCAAAGAATCCGGCAAGTAATAGGGAATGTTGTTGTTTTTCAGCCAGGTTCCAATACCCTTTTTTATTTCCTCATAAGCCTTAATACTATCGCCCTTCATCATGTGTTCGTTAAAGGGACCGACAATTACAAATACCGTGTTATTTCGTTTCTGTAAAGTCTCAACGGCCTCACAAAAGAATCGCCATTGCAGCGAGGTTTCAAGCTCGACCCAGGGGAAATCCTGACTGCCCAGACCCCTGTCCTGCCAGGAAGTCTGCGGAAAGTCAGTACCGCTTTCGGAAGCGGTTGTGTCCAGGTCGGCACTGGTCTCAATGCCGGCGCCGTGAAAAATATTGCCGTAAGGATGCTCTATGGACCATAAGGAAGGAGGGAGGTTGTCGTAAGAGATTTGCTGTAGATGCGAGGCCCAGCTTAAAAAATGGACATTGCGTTCCAGAATTATACCAATTTTTTGCGAAGAAGTATCTTTATAGCAGGGGATTTTGGGAATGAACTGAGGGGTCAATCGAGGATGGTTGAAATGAAATTCCTTCTCGGTCTGTAAATCGTGCTTGCGAGAGGTCATCCACAATGGGTTGAAACACAAAATCACGTTTTTACCGCTGATGCTTCGGCTGTAATACTTTATCAAGCCGGCAAGGGCAACCGGATGAATGCCATCTACTCCAAGGTTAGCGAATTCGTTACTACCGACGATTCGATTAAGATGTTGAGACAAGGTATTGTCAGGCGGAACGTAATGGCCCCATACGACCGAATCGCCAATAACAAAGGTTTCATACCTGTCCGCGGCCCAGCGGCAGCAGCGTTCGTAGAACCAGTAATCACTGCTCAAATCGTACGGAACACGATAATCAGCGGACGGCTCGAACTTTTCTAAGAGACACCAACATTTAGGTATCAGGACAAACAGTACAACAACAATAATCACGGCCACTATCGCTTCGCGTGGTGAAAGCCGTATCCCATTGGACGAAAAAGGAACATCGGGCAGACCCGCAGGGGGATGGCCCGGACTGTTTGTCGATATTTCGGTATTTTTATTTGTCATAGCAGCCTTGTAGGGTGGGGTCTTACCCCACCATTTTCTCTAAGTGGCATTCAAGTCCCGTAGGGACAAGTGATACCACATTTCAAAACTGATTATAGATAAATGCCTGGCCGGTGGAGCCGACACAAACAGCGAGGTAGAAAATCATCATTATTACCGCTGTGATCCGAACCGGGGCAAGGTTTAGAAACCGCTGGGCCGGGGACTCATACGCAAACTGATACAGCCAGACAGACATAATCAGGAACACAAATAACAAAGGAAACATCGGGTCGGCCAGACCGGACGAAAATATTCTGGTGATTATCAAACACACATCGTCCCAGTTCGAGGCCCGAAAGAAAATCCAGGCAAAGGAAACAAAGATAAAGACGAGAATCTGTTTGATCAATTTTGGCATTTTCTCTTTATAGATTGTGCTGCGCTCGATACTTCTGGTAAGTACCATGCCAAGCCCGTGCAGTGCGCCCCATATAACGAACGTCCAGGCGGCACCATGCCACAGGCCGGAGATTACAAACGTCAGAAACAGATTTCGGTAGGTGTTGAAACTCCCGCCACGGTTGCCACCAAGCGGAATATAAAGATAATCGCGGAACCATGTAGAAAGGCTGATGTGCCAGCGGTGCCAGAAATCACCTATACTGACAGCCAGATAAGGATGGTTGAAGTTGAGCATAATGCGAAAACCCATCAGGCGCCCAACGCCGCGGGCCATATCGGAATAGCCGCTGAAGTCGAAATAAATCTGCCAGGTAAAAGCAAAGGTCGCCAAAAGTAGTGCCGGGGCCTTGTATTCATCCGGTACGGAATAAACTTTATCTACATAAACAGCCAGACAGTCGGCCAGGGCAACCTTCTTAAACAGTCCCACGATAAACAGGGAAAAACCATCGGCAATGTCTTGAGGCGTAAGCCTGGGGGTGTTGCGTATTTGGGGAAGCAGGTTGCCCGCCCGCTCGATGGGGCCGGCCAGCAACAATGGAAAAAAGGATACAAAGACAGCGTGTCTGACAAAACTTTTTTCCCTTTCGACATTCCCGCGATAGTAATCAACGATGTAGCCGATTGACTTAAAGACATAAAACGAAATACCGACCGGCAGCAAAATGCCCGACAACTCAACAGCGTAAGAACTGCCCATTTTCTCCAGAAGTAAGTTGATGTTCTCGGTAACAAAGTAGCCGTACTTGAAAAAACTCAACAAAGCCAGATTGTTGACCACAGTAAGGGTCAGCCACAACTTTTTCCGCCGCCCCGCTTCCATCAGGGCCGCCATAATATAGTCGAACACGGTAGCGTAACCGATGAGCAACAGAAACAGCGGATTCCACCAGCCGTAAAAGACATAGGAGACGATAAGTATCCAGAGATTTTTCAGTCTCGTCCGTTTGACAGCCAAGTACACCGCGTAGGCAACCAGGAAAAACGGCAGGAATATCCAGTTTTGGAACATCATAGCACATCACTCCCAGTTGAAATTTCCCGGCATGCCATTACACAACTGTTTTGCAGGTAAGACTTTATCGTAAGGTTACTTACACACGTACTAACGGGAAAATTCAGTCGTGATCGCTATAATACTGGTTATGAAAGAGCTTGTCCAGTGGTTATCGAATATTCCCCGTCCCTGCGGGACTAAAATAATATAAGAACAGGTTTCCCAGCGATAAATCGTTAGGCTATTATCATTTGTCCCTACGGGACTTGTTTTTGCCGTCTTTTAATATCGTGTCTGGCGATACGGTTTGCTTTGCGATGTACGGCACGGATCAAAAGGATTTTTTCAGAGCTTAATACATCCGACTGGAAATAAGCCTTGAAAAAGTTTGTCATATCTGTTTCGTTGAAATAATCTCGCGCTGAAAAATAGAACTGTGCCAGGTCCTTCACCCGCCATCGCTGTGAATACATCAGCGGCCGAAAGACCCGCTGCAAATCGATCAAACATAATCGCTCATTATCGTATCGGTCGCGGCACAGAAAAATATGCGAAAGATAAAGGTCCCGATGATAAAATCCGCTTTCATGCAGGCGGCGAACGAGTCGGGCAATTTGCCTGACGATCTCATTTTTATCCTGTAGCAGTTTATATTGCTTTTGCTGTTCCGGCAGCCGAGGCAGCAATCGTTCCAGGGCGTCGGCGTTGGGTAGTTCCTCGAAGATGACAAAGCTGCGTTTCTCGCCCAGCCAATTGCTCTGTTGTCCGTAAGCAATCGGTCGAGCCACGGGAACGCCCTTTTCGGCAAGGTTCAGACCGGCGGCGAAATCGAAGACGGCCGCGGCGGCTCGGCTCCGACGTATCAGCCGACGTTTCAGTAATGCCGTTATACTATGCGAACCGTACCGCTTCAGATAAAGCACAACTTTTTGTCCCGTGTCGTCGGTTAATTTTAGTCTTATCCTTTCACGTGTGCCCAATCCCGGTTTGGTCAAGTGCTCACCTTCCCGCGAAGCGAACACATCTTCTATAGTCAACAGGTTATTTTGCCGTAACAGTTTCGTATAGTTTTTATGCACCAGACCGTTGCCATCAGGTAACGGCTCAAACGATTCCGCGAAAGGTGAGTAATAGGTTTCAGGCATTGCGTCTTTGGCACACGTCGGCAATGGCCGGCGGTGTTTTTTGTCGCCTGATGTTAATAGTTTCTTCGCCGCGTTATAAACGTCGTCAACCCGGATTTCCGTCAGACAGCGATGGTCCCCGGAACAGGTTTTCTGTTGGCAGGGTCCGCAATCGACGTCAACTCGCAGACGAATCTCATTTTCATATCCGGTGGCTGTCCAGCGTGGGTCGGTCGGGCCGAAAAGTGTAATTAGCGGGACATCGAAGGCGGCGGCAATATGACAGGGACCGGTATCGTTGGCTACCATCAGGCAACAGCGACGTATAAGTTCTTTAAGCCCACTTAGACTGAGTTTTTCATCCGCCAGACTGAATATATTATTTTTCGCTGCTGTGACGATCCGACGGGCAATATCGCGTTCGACCTCATCAGGCGCGCATGAAATAATCACACGATAGCCGTCATCAGTCAGTTTGTCGGCTACCTGCGCAAAACGCTCGGCAGGCCAACATTTACTGGGGCCAAAGGCTCCGCCGGGTACCATTATGACCGGGCGATCCTCGTCCGAAAGATGCCATCGCTTAAATAATTCGTCAATTTCGACGCGTTCGCCGGCAAAGAGTTGTAGTACACTGTTTTGATTTTGGGCCGATTGCATGGATTCATTCGGCTGTACGTGTTGGTCGATGTGTTCAATGGCTCTATCGATTAGAAATTGGTAATAATCTATCATTGAAATCGGAGCGAACCGGCCGAGCAAACTGAAAACAGGTACCGGGCAAGTCAGCAACCAGCCCCGGCCGTCGCGGTGATAACCGATGCGGTTTTTTATGTCCGCGAGATAAACCAACATAGCCGAACGAAAAGAATTGGTCATAAGTACAACAGCATCGAACTTTCGTTCGCGGAGTATTTTGGCAGCGGCCATCAGCCCGTGTTTTTTTTTGTCAAGGACAATCCGATCGTCCGCCCAGTCCGCCCCGTCTAATATTTCCAGTACGGTCGGATTCGTTAGAAATGTAATCTTCGCCTGCGGCAACCCCGCGCGTAAATATCGCAGCGCAGGCGCAGCCAAAACCGCGTCCCCCATCGGTGCGGGCAATACCACCAGAATGTTATACCCATCGGGTATGATTTTATTGTGTTGCATGGTAATCTATGAATAGTTACGAATCAATATATCGACGATGCCATAATTCTAACATAAGCAACGCCCAGAGTCGATGGCCATGATCATCCTTCTTCAGATCGTTTTCCCGTAAAAGTTTTACGATAGCTTCCCGCCGAAAGTACCCCCGCTGCAATGCCCGCTGAGATAAAACGGTATCGATAAACATCGGCCGAAGCTCGCGGCGAAACCATCGGCCGACCGGTACGCCAAACCCGCGCTTAGAACGCCGGACAATCTTCCTCGGAATAATATCGCCGAACGCACGGCGCAAAACGATCTTGCCGACTTTACCGTTGTGGCGGAAGTCGGTCGGCAGGGAATAGGCCAACTCGACCACCTTGTGATCCTGAAACGGACAACGCAACTCCAGTCCTGTTGACATGCTCGCCCGGTCGATCTTGGTATTGAGGTCGCCGGTCAGATACGTATTACCGTCGGCTAACATTGCCTGGGCCATAATTTTATCGCGGACATCGTCAGGTTCAGCATGTTCGGAGGAGCCGGGGAAATAATCTGCGAGATAGTTCCAGTGGTTCTCAACGGCATCGCTATCGGTGAGTAATTCAGAGAGCATGTCAGGATCGAAAACGGACAGCCATTTAAGATAACGTCGGTGAATCGGCAGTTGAGTGGCGGTCATAAGGCGCTTAAGGTTTCGCAGGAAGGAGCGTTGTTCGCCGCCGGTAATTCGCTTCCAGAAACGCTGTCGCGCCAGCCGGAGCAACAAACGATTATGGTTTATTTTCTCTGATACCATCAGTGCTTTGTAACGAACATAACCGCCGAAGCATTCGTCTGCGCCGTCGCCGGTCAGCGCTACTGTTACCCGGCCGCGAGCCAGGCGCGATAAATGAAATGTCGGTAACGCGGAACAGTCGGCAAACGGTTCGTCATAATAATAACCAAGCTTTTCAACCGTTTCGGCGCAATCGGGCGAGACCATCTGTTCGTGATGGTCGCAGTTAAACTGCCGGGCCAACTGTCGGGCATAAGGCAATTCGCAATAACGTGATTCGTTGAACCCGATTGAGCAGGTCTTGACGGGCTGTTCTTCAACCCCGCTCATCAGGCCGACAATAATACTCGAGTCCAGACCGCCTGACAGAAACGCGCCTAACGGGACATCGCTAATCATCCGCATTCGCGTAGCTTCGGCTAACTCACTGTGTAATTCTTCCGCGGCCTCGTCGAGACTGCCGGTAAAACTCGGTCTGGCGGGTATCGCCCAGTATCGCTGCGGCTTCGCATTGCTGTAGTTGTCGGCGCTCAGTGTGAGTGTATGAGCGGGAGGCAACTGCTTTATGTCGGCGAAACCACTTGACGGGTATGGTACATATTGCAGCAGCAGATATTGTGTGATTGCCTCGCGGTCGGGCCGTCGCGGAAAATTATCCGTCTGTAAAACAGCCTTGCACTCAGACGCGAAAATGAACCGTCCTTTATGAACCGCGTAGTATAACGGCTTTTGTCCCAGTCGGTCCCTCGCCAGAAACAACTCACGTCGCCGCTGATCCCATACCGCAAACGAAAACATCCCCCGGAGATGCTCAACGCACCGCGAGCCGTACCGCTGATACAATTGAAGAACCACCTCGGTATCGCAGTGAGTTCGGAACTTTGTCCCGGACGCCTCCATCTGCCGCTTCAATTCCGGGAAGTTATAACATTCGCCGTTATAGCAAATCCAAAGACTTTCATCCTCGTTTGCCAGCGGCTGATGGCCCCCTTCGATATCAATTATCGCCAACCGTCGATGCGCCAGTCCGCACTGCCGCGAATCGGAATCGAGATATATCCCCGAATCATCAGGCCCACGATGCGCAAGTACCCCAGCCATCCGCTCTAATTCGTCCGCCCTGATCGGCCGTCCGCCCCCCACGTCCAAAATTCCTGCTATACCACACATAGCCACATATTATACTATCCGGGGCTGAAATGCACAGATAAAGAATTAGTTGTGAGTGGTGGGTTGTGAGTTGTGAGAAAGACAGAAAAACGCGTGGGTCAAAGACTGTCCCTAATATTTCATAACTCCCACTTTATGAGATGCGATAATCATTTACTCAAGTTTGAATGGCAGCACAGGGGCTGCTGCCGTTCGTAGAGACTGACAACACGACCCAGCCGACGCAGTGTACTGCGGCCGTGTTCGGTCAGCTCCAGGCCGATCAACTGAAAGCCCAGCAGTAACGAGCCGTCCGACCGGTGGGTGGCGTGACGGAACCGGGCCCGCAATTGAATCTCCCGCTGCCTGCCGGCCGGCGCATCAGGGTGGGAATACCTATCGGACGGGAAGGGGTTAAATTTCAATTCGTATTGGGCGTTTTCCTCTAATTGCGTGTATTCATCCGAAGAAATGGTTAATCCAATTCCACCGGCGGAAATATTTGCCAGTACGGCCTGGTACTCTTTACCAGATTCGTCCGGCGACCAGAAGGTGACCGGTACGGTCAGGTCCGCGGGCGAGTCGGTACGGTTATAAGCGCGGCGGCGGAACTTTTCAATGTGCTCCGGACAATAAACCGCCATCGCGGGTACAGCCGAGCAGTTCGATGAAGTATTATCGGCGTCCGGAACGATTAGAGAAGATATGGAATACGGCAGAGACTCGTCCGAATCGAACTCGAATCGCTGCGGCCCGATAATCCGAGTAGTGAACAGGCACTTGTTGTAACCCTTCTTGAAAGTAAGGGCGATTTCCATACCGGGAGCCATTTCCAAAGGCTCTTCGCACAAGTGAGGGGTGGGCTGGGCCAGTATGATTTTATTGCTGCGCAAAGAAAGAAAATTTGATTTATAAACCTGCCAGTTATCCGTGCCACCCGTGCCGTTGGCCCGCTCGGCGGTTTCCCCACCGAGACCGATAATATCACAGGCAGTTCCATTACAAGTAATAGTAACCGGCAGCTTTTTCCCCACAGCAGCTTCAAGCAATTTTTTACATTCCGATCCGACTGCAAATTTTCGTTCACGCATTTTGTATCGTACCTCCCAATATATTATACGCACCGCGTATGGGAATTCCCGCGAGCGAAAC
>DAOWIP010000116.1 GCA_030640865.1 Sedimentisphaerales bacterium
GCGATATGACCGGGCGTGAGACCTGGGACTTCGGCGACGGCAGCCCGCCTGTTACCGTCCAATCCGACGGCAACCGCAACTGTCACGATCCGCAGGGCTACGCCATCACCACTCATCGTTACCAAAAGCCCGGCCACTATCTCGTTACTGTCAGCCGCCGTAATGAACGCGGCGAGCAGGCCACCGCCCACCTCCACGTCCGCGTCGGCAGAAATAAGTAATACTTGTCGAGTGGGTTATAATGATTATATAGTTAGGTAGGGTGCGATGTATCGCACCATTTGATTACTTAGCCCCCAATGTAAAACATGTCCCCGCGTAGGCGGGGATCGGGGGGTTCTTTTCTTTATTCGCCCTGAAAGGGCAAAATAAAGCAATTTGTAAAAAGCGTGAACGGTTACGAAATAAGGTTGATTACGAACCCTAAGGCGACAAATATGATTACACACACTAATTCCCGGCGTGATTTTCTCAAAGCAGTCGGTTGTACCGCAGCTACGATGGCTTTGCCTTCTCTTGTGCAGGGACAAACCTTTCAACCGACACAAACTCCACTGTTTAGAACTATTGACCTTAGTGTCGGCGAATCCCGTGTTGTGGAACTACACGACGGCTCTGAGGCAGCGGTCAAGCTGCTTGATCTGAAAGAAACCCGCGACGCTCTTCGCCAGGCCGTCCGCCATGCTGAGGTCAGAGTACTCGTCAATAATAAAGTTGTTACCCTGGTATCTTCGACGTATCGCCTGCCGACGACTATCGCCGGGGTACGGATCGACTGTCCCGTTACTAAAGGGTATCTGCAAAAAAGCAGTAAGAAAAACGCCTGGGCTATGGATAAAGACGCCCGGCTGAGGTTATGGCCGGCCGGTTCGCCACTCACCACGCCGGGAACCTTTGTCTATCCGGTCAAGCAGCGCTGGTTCGCCGACGATACCCAAATGGCCAATGTCCCCTGCTTTGTCAATGGCTGTGAAAAACCCGCTAATAAAAACATCTATTACCACAATGGACTGGATTTCGGCGGCGCCGAGGGACTGGTGGAAGTTGTTGCCGCCGCTGCCGGCACTGTGATCTCCGTCGGAAAGGAAAAAATCCAGGGCGACCATCCGCCGCTCCGTACTCGCTATGATGTCGTTTATGTTCGCGATGACCGCGGCTGGTACTATTGCTACATTCATCTCTGTGAAATCGATAAAAAGATCATTCCCGGCGCCACGGTAAAAATGGGGCAGAAGGTCGGCATCATCGGCAAGGAAGGCGCCAGTGGCGGCTGGGCCCATCTGCACTTCGCCATCAAGGCTATACAGCCTTCCGGTAATTGGGGCGTTATCAATAGTTATGCGTTCGTTTGGGAGGCGTATCAACGGCAATATCATCCGGAGATCATCGCTGTCGCCCGACCACATCATCTGGCATGGGCCGGTACGCCGGTTGTTCTTGACGGCACACGCTCATGGAGCAGTACCGGCAGGATTACCAGATATGACTGGACATTCTTCGACGGCTCAACCGCTGTCGGCGCAAAAATTGAGCGAACTTACAACCAGCCCGGCGCTTACAGCGAGGTCCTCAGGATTACCGACGCTGCCGGCCGAACCGACTATGACTTTGCCGTTGTCCAGATTATCGACAAGAACCATCCCGATCAACTGCCGCCCACTATTCATGCCGCCTATTACCCCACCTTCGGCATCGAGCCGGGTAACGAGGTTACCTTCAAGGTTCGGACATTCCGCGATATGACCGGGCGTGAGACCTGGGACTTCGGCGACGGCAGCCCGCCTGTTACCGTCCAATCCGACGGCAACCGCAAACGTCACGATCCGCAGGGCTATGCTGTTACCACCCACCGTTACCAAAAACCCGGCCATTACCTTGTTACTGTCAGTCACCGTAATAAACGTGGTGAGCAGGCTACCGCCCACCTTCACGTGCGGGTCGGCAGTTAGACAGATGAGAAGAAAGTTGTGAGAAAGAAGGAAGAGATGGCACATGGATGACACGGATGGAACGGATTGGACGGATAAGAAAAATACAGAGAATATTTAATCACGGAGACAGCATGGGCTGAAACCCATCCTACGTGACTTATATTCGCAACAGGACAAGAAGCGTTGCGCTTCAGATTGAATTTTACGCTTCTATATTGAGAAATATCTATTTTCAATCGTCCCTACGGGACTAAAATATACAGGGTTACAGGTTTCCCAGCGATAAATCGCTGGGCTATTATCATTTGTCCCTATGGGACTTAACCCGCACAGCAAGTTTTGCATTTCCTATTTCCCCATTACCTACTATCGTTTGACTACCGGCTTCAAGATTCAGCTTGTCGAGCGGGTTGTAATGATTATAATCAGTGCTGTTACAGGTGAACAGGTGGTATGACCAGGAAAGGCAGCCGACTATGGCAATAACGGAATATATCGGTAAGACACTGCTGAAAATGTTCAAGAGCAGCAGTGATCGATACGTAAAACGGAGGCAGGAGTTCGTTGAGCAGATAAATGCGATAGAAGAAGAACTCGGCCTACTCACGGACAGCGAGTTGCGAAATAAAACCGACGAGTTCCGCAGTGAGATTCGATCGCTGGAAGAGGAAATCATCGGGGAAGACCTGCGGGAAAAACTCAGCCATATTCAACTGCTGCCGGAGGAGGCCCGCAAGCCCGCCAAAAAACAGTTGACTGAGCAATTGCGGCAGTGCTGCGACGGTATCCTGACCGAGGCGTTCGCGGTAGTACGCGAAGTGTCGGACCGGCACTTAGGCGTACGCAATGTCTTCGATAAGCAATTTGATTTTGACTCATCGATCCTTTCAGCCGAGATGCGAAAGGTATATGAACAGGTTATGCAGCAAGTCGCTGCGGACGAGGATGTGCATAAGATCGAGTTACCGCCGCGGTTCTATGCCGAGGTCAGGGAAAAATATGACGCCGCCGACCGGCCGCCCTTCCGGTTCCGTCATTTCAACGTACAGACGATCGGCGGCAGTGTGTTGTACGAAGGCAAAATCGCTGAAATGGCCACGGGCGAAGGAAAGACGCTGGTAGCGACGCTGGCAACGTACATAGTAGCCCTGTCAGGGCGGAAGGTGCATATCATTACTGTCAATGACTACCTGGCCCAGCGTGACCGTGACTGGATGGGACCGGTTTATGAGGCGATGGGCCTGTCGGTTGGGGCTATTCAGGCGGATATGGACACTACCGGCGAGGTCCGAAAGGAGCAATACGGCTGCGACATCACCTACGGCACTAACAATGAGTTCGGCTTCGATTATTTGCGTGATAATATGAAAGTTGTACACGAACAGCAGGTTCAGGGACCGCTGGATTACGCGATTATCGACGAGGTGGATTCGATCCTGATCGACGAGGCGCGCACACCGCTGATTATCTCCGGCCCGGCGGTTGACGATACGGAAAGATATAAAAAAGCGGACAAAATAGCGAGGGACCTGCTCCGGCTGCAAAAGAACTATTCCGATCTGGAAAAACAGATCGATACCGCCAAGCGAACCATCGCCAACGCTAAGGGCGAGATGGGCGAGGCCAAAAAGGCCAAGGATGATAAACGCCTTGGCAAGGCCGATAAGGTCTTGCACCAGACCGAAACAAAACTGATCGAACTCGAAGATAAACTGGCACAGACCACACAATATTACGAAGTGGAATATGACCGACGAAGTGTGCATCTGACGCATGAAGGGATCGGCGCGGCCCAGGACGTCGCGGGGGTCGGCAGCTTTTATGTCGGTAGTAATATGGAATGGCCGCATCTGATGGAGCAGGCCTTGCGTGCCCATATTGTTTTCGAGCGTGAGAAAGATTATGTCGCGCAGGACGGCGAGGTCATTATTGTTGACGAGTTCACCGGGCGATTGATGCACGGACGGCAGTGGTCGGACGGACTGCACCAGGCAGTGGAGGCAAAGGAAAACGTTCACGTCAAGGAGGAAAGCCAGACTCTCGCGACTATTACGATTCAGAACTTTTTCAAACTGTACCAGCAATTGGCCGGTATGACCGGCACAGCCATGACCGAGGCCGATGAGTTCAGTAAGATATATCAATTGGACGTACTTAATGTCCCCACCAACAAGCCGATTATCCGCGATGACCGTGAAGACCTGATTTATAAAACGATGAAAGAGAAATTCAACGCTATCGTGGATGAAATTCATGAGGTCAGCAGTTCCGGCCGGCCGGTGCTGGTGGGCACGGTCAGTATCGAAAAAAACGAGGCCCTCTCGGCGGCGTTGACCCGTCAGTACGGTCTGGATCATGAAGTGCTCAACGCCAAGCAGCATGCCAGAGAAGCGGTCATTGTCGCCAAGGCTGGTCATCAGCATCAGCGGCGGGACGGCAAGGCGTTTGGTAATGTTACTATTGCGACGAATATGGCCGGACGTGGTACGGACATCAAACTGGCCCCGGAAGTGGTTGAAACCGGTGGCCTGCATGTATTAGGCACGGAACGGCACGAGGCCCGGCGGATTGATAACCAGCTACGCGGACGATGCGGACGGCAGGGAGACGCCGGCTCCACTCAGTTCTTCCTCTCGTTCGACGATGATCTGATGAGGGTATTCATGCCGGAATGGACCATCAATGTAATGACAAAGATCGGCTGGGAAGAGGGCGAGCCGATCTTCAATAAACATATCAGCAAAGGTGTCGAAAAAGCCCAGAAAAAAGTCGAGCAGCGAAACTTCGAGTCACGCAAAAGTCTGCTCGAATACGACGAGGTAATGGACTTTCAACGGCAGGTGTTTTACACTCGGCGGCAGTCGGTTCTGGAGGGACGCCAACTGGAAGGGGTAATCTGGGACATGCTCGACGATGTAATCGCCGAGAACTGCGCCAAGATGCTGCACCGTGATTATCCTTATGAATGCGCATCGGAATGGGCCAGAACCACTCTGGGAATTGACATCGACCTGGATCGCATTCGTGGCCGGGACCCTGACGAAGTGGAACGAACTTTTTCTGACCACGCTAAGAACAATGCCGATCAGGAAATCACGATTACATTAGGCGAATATATGAGTGAAGACCTCGAACCTCAGGAGTGGGACCTGAAAGGATTGAGCAAATGGGCGATGAGCAAGTTCCAGGTGAACGTCTCGCAGAATCAACTGCGCAAGATGACGCCGGACGAAGTAGAACGGCAGTTAATCGAGGCGGCCGGGCATCGTATTGACAAGTACGACTACTCACGACTCACTGTTTTTCTAAAGGACGATTTCCCCATTCGCAATCTTGTCGAATGGTTCAATCAGAAATACACGATTAAAATCAGGGAAGACGAACTCGACGGAAAAAATCACGAGCAGACCCGGGAATACCTTCTCGAAAAGGCACGACTGGCCTATCGCCGACGGGAGATCGAGTACCCAGTCGATTTCATCCTGAACATCTCACTGCGGCATCAGCAAGCCGGCAGCAGCTACGCCGCCCAGGAAATCATCGATTGGACTAAACGGAAATATCGCAAAGAATTAACCCAGGAAGAAGCACAATCGGTCTCTTATGACAAACTGCGTAAAAAACTCATTGGATTCAGTGAGTCGTACAATAATGGGGAATTAACCGGGGAAATCCAGGGCATGCTCGAACGGACTGTGTGGGATGAGCCTGGTAAAGAACAGCTTGTTCGCTGGGCTGCCGAGCGGTTTGATTGTTCGTTTGATGCTGGGGAGCTTACCGAGGAAACTGCTCCGGAGCTGATTGAATCTCAGGCTCGTTTGTTTTTGCGTAGGGAGCTGACGGAGCTGGAGAAATATATTCTGTTGCAGATTTATGATTCGACCTGGAAAGATCATCTTTATGCGATGGATCATCTCAAGAGCAGCGTTGGCCTTCGCGGCTTCGCGGAAAAAGACCCAAAAATGGAATACAAACGCGAAGGCTTCCGAATGTTCCAGGAGATGCTCAGTAACGTTCGTGATAAGGTTACGGACATCATCTTCAAGGCCCAACTGGAAAGCTCCGCCGAGATGCGTAGCGTCTGGAACATATCCAGTGCTATGCACACCGAATACGCCCAGTTTGAGGCCCAACAGGACGCCGCCCAAGGCCCACAGGGCGAACAGAAAATCAGGACAATCAAACTCGAAAAACCAAAGGTCGGCCGTAATGAACCCTGCCCCTGCGGCAGCGGTAAAAAATACAAAAAATGCTGCGGCCGAGGTCAATAAAGCTAACGTATGTTAAGCGACCGAGCGGGTGTGGGCGTGTCTGTCGAAAAAACGTGTTTGCCTTTGATAGCCAAGTATTTCCCATCGACCATAAATGCCCTGTCGGCGCGGCCGGCCGCGTCAGACTTAAGCAATAGTGCGGTTCCATGAAACCTGATGTTTCCGCAAAACATCTCAGTGGGACCGTCGTATATGTTTCAGCAGTTTACGAAAATTATAGCTCCTCATAGTACCTTACCCAATCAATATATATCCGCTGATCTTGCTGCATGTTCAGGTGTCCCGCTGACCGTATCTTACCATCTATCACTTGAAGACGATAGTTATCTATCCATATCTCAGCTCTCTGTAGTTTACCGGGACGCTTAGAAGTAACGGCAACTTCATCGCCGTCAACAAAGAAACGGGTACCTGTGGGTAAAAAGTCAACTCGATAGATATGCCATTTTTGTATGTCAATCTCAGGCAGATGCTTTTGGAACTTTATAGCAGAATCATTGACAACCATTGCCTGAAAACCAGATGCATTACCTCCGGTTGAAGAATCAAAGAACCAAGCGCACTCAACTGTTGCACCATCTTCGTAGTTCCAGAATCCCCATCCTATTGTGCCGAATTTGTGGTCGCCGGCATAGCGGAGCCGCGCCTCAAACACACCATTATGATGTTGATAGCCATCCTCGTGCAGCGAGCAATCAGAGTAGCCTGACGATGAGGATTGGTCGGTTATTCCAATCTCAACAACAGATGCGCCATCAATATTAGTAAGTCGTTTGTAACCCGTTCCCTCATTGTAATTCCAGGCCCAGCGTGAATTTAAGTCAGTAAACTCATCGTTCCAAACTGCCTCTTCAGGATTACAGCCGGCACATACTACCGCTATGACATAAATTACGGTAAATATCTTGTTAGACATTTAAGTCTCCTCCTTCTTCTTTGTCCTGGTGATTTTCATAATCGTTCACAGCAAGTTGATTGTGCGCGCAGGAGAAGGCGCATCGTTTGCATAGACCCGCCTCACACCGATATTCAGTAGCTCTCCGTCCACCATATATGCCTGTTGAGGACGGCCGGCCGCGTCAGACTTCAGTAATAGTGCGGTTCCATAAAACCGGATATCGCCGCAAGACATTTTCGCTGGACCATCGTAAGAAAACAGAAAAAGGTCGGCGCCGCACTTCACAGCGGCACACGTCTTACCCTCTTCACAGATCACCTGCCGGGATTCGACCTTCATCGGTTGAGTGTCACCCGCCGGCAATGGCTGCACAACCGTTTCAAAATGCTCCGGCAGCTTTGTGCGACAGCGGTAAACAATGTCGTGGGATGGTTGTATGCCATAAAGCGCATACCAACCGCGTACAGGGTCCTTCCGGCCGATCAAATCAAGCACTTCGAAACGCTTACCCTGTGCGGGCAGGATGGCAACGTTAGCATGGTCGCGTTCCTTTGTGATCACTGAACCATCGGACTCAATTTCAAGGTCAACCGTCCGCACTTCCCTGTGAGATCCATCACCGGTTACAATGGGCGCCGGGTGGAAGATGATATCAATCCGGTGCCTGCCCTTACCCAGCACCCGGTCACAGATAATCGCATATTGACCCTTTATACAAAAGATGCACCGCTGATGCTGCACATCTCGGATCGCGGCGGCCTTATCCGATTCTTTGATTAGACCGTATGAGCTGCGAGGCGAATACGCACGGCGATACCAGCCTGCGGCGAAGTCGAAGCCGTCGCCGATGACAAAGCGTCGGTCCGGGTCCGGTATGGCTTCCGACGGGCCGAGTCTGCGGTGTTGACTCAGTCCATCAATAACAACCGAATTGTGGCCCCACGTGCCCCGCCAGTAAGGCTCGAATTCGTTACGTTTGTATGAGTATATTCCTGGATCGCCGATCAGTTCGCGACCACCTGCATAATAGACGAAATTAAGCTTGTCTTCATGCTCGTGCTTCAATCCCAGGTAGCCCGCGTCGAAGACCAATACCTGTCCATCTGGTCCCCACTTGTCGCGCATCACGCAGTATCCAGCATAAGTGAAGTCGTGCGAGGTCTCGCTCGGCGGCTTACCTTCCCTGCCATTGGTGGCCAGCCACTTGAAGTCTTCACGACCAAAAACTTCCGCCCCAATCTCTAATAGCTTCGTAACCGAGGTCCGCGATGGGTTTGCATCGCTCAGTATGGGAAGAAAACAGTTAGGGTAGGAGATATACTGCAAGACCTCCAAACCTGCTTCATATTGCTTCAAGAGACACTCAGGCATAGGCATCTCACGGAATTTCGCAAGTCTGCACGCGTTTGCCATAGCACCCAGAGGAAAAACATGATAAAATGTAGAACATTCTGTCTGAAAACCATCAGGGAAGAACAGGCTCGTATTAGCCCATGCCAGTCGTTTCATTGCAACGTCATAAAAGACGGGAGAAAGCTTGAACTCGGGGAACAACATCGCCAGGCACGCCAGTCCCGAAGACTCGACCTGAAGCCAGTTGCCTCCTCCCCGAGCGTGCATACATAGATACTTTCCATGGTCCAGCATTGAGCGGGCCATGTTGAACAAAGATTCACGCTGAAATATGGGGTGGTCAGAAAGCCCGAGCAGGACAAGTCTCGAACTATAGCCGGCGCGGCTTCCCGCCTCGAGCGTGCGCCACTGTGCATTTGATCGCTTGAACGTGGGCGGGCTGTCTTCGTACCAGGAGTTGTATAAACGGCAGAGGTGTTTGATGTACTTCTCGTCGCCCGTTCTGCGATAGGCTCTTATCAGTATCGCTACCCAAGAATGACCGTTCATCGCAACGCGGCTTTCGATGTCGTTGTCAATGATTCTGTCCCACTGAACCTTCTCACCAAAATCGTAGCGTCTGCGCATATGGGCTTTCAGAATGAAAATGTTGCGGCAGATATCGTCGGCTTCGGCAATATCGACCACTGTACCAGAGCTTGAAGCGGGCCAGCCGTGCTTGCTCGAGAACCGCTCCGCCAGGGCCTCTACGTATGCTTGCCTGGCGCCCTGCCAATTGTGGCTTAATACGTTCTTATTCACTTCCCGCATATCCGGCCGTTCAAGATCAAGCTCCATAAAAAACCGCTTATCGGTGTCATGGATTTTCAAAGACTCCATATCTACCGGAAAAGCATCGAACATAGACTGAACAGCGGCTTTTACTTTCTTATTCTCTTTCTTATTGCCCTTGTGTTTATGGGATATAAACAGGCCCATACTGGTACGCAGCCATTGTGCGGCGACTTGATAAACCATCGAGCCTTCTGCAGCCCGCTCCCGCAACAAGGCTCCGGTCAGGTACAATGACCCAACCCCGCTAAAAAATGTCCGGTCAATTGTTGTTCCGTAACTCGTTCGAGTAGGTAGAATACGCTGCAGATGCATCACCTGCTTGATGCACAAACCAGCAACCTCGTGCCGAGCCTCTTTCTTACCGCCGGCCAGATAGGCAAGGCATTTAAGTTGCCTCGATGCTGTGTTGTGTGTGTCCCACAAAGCAAGTTTTCTTTGACTTGCCGGAGGGATCGGGTGCTCGGCGACGAACCGGGCTGCCTTCCGGGCAAACCGGTCATCATCAGGTTCCGGCAAGCCGTCCTTCCGATCCCACAGTTTCGTTGCTTCGGTTGGGAACTTAAACTCAGCCTTTGTCAACAGTTCAACTGCTTCGTGAAGGTCGAGTCGAAGCGTGCTCTGCCGGGCCACAACGGCCCTTGTGAATATTCCAAAGAAAATAAGCATAACAAGAGCGTGACAGACTGACCTTTTCATCCGTTGCTTAGCCATTGGTAATGTCCTCCATTCGTAAGTATCAATTCACTCATCGGCACTACTATACTGGTTCAGCGCGAATTATATATCTCGATATAATAAACGATAAAACATATATATGCTAATTTGAAATCGGGGAATGCACTGTTCCGTCTGAATCATTACACAAGTAAAAGATGGTGAGAAATGCGTGTTAATCAATCAGGCCGTGGTGGTACTCAAGGCCTTCTCATAGTGCAGGTCTTGCTCGGATTCGTGGGATTTTATTGATACCGAGGTATGTCCGAACTGTTGTAGTCGGTTGGTCTTGATCTTGATGTCGCAGGGATTGCAGCAGCCGTAACTGTCGCACGGCAGAAAACGCTCGTCGATTTGATAATCAGCGTCCAGTATATGACCTATCGGCTGTAACTTTTCATACAAATCGTGATGACATCGATATATGCTGCCGTCCGGTCCGATTAAAAATTCCGTGGTTCGGCATAATACCTGTTCATTCGTCCGCCCGCTACAGGCATTGGCGTACTTGTATTGTCCGTATAATTTGCCCTGATGATAGCCGAGAAAATCCTTTGTGCGAAAGTCGATTCCTTCGCCGCGTGCTCGTTCCTGAGCCGCCAAGACAATATCAACCTGTTCCGGATGCATCACGGCCCAGATACCAACTGAGAAATTCGCCTCCAGCAGCCGATGTGTCTTGGCCAGTAACTCGTTCAGTTCCA
>DAOWIP010000498.1 GCA_030640865.1 Sedimentisphaerales bacterium
GGCGTTTTATAAACTCTTCCGGCAGATCCCTGTGCCAGTTGCCGCTGAACTCGAACGAGTCATGATACATCGCACGCGGCATAACAACGTCTTCAACATCAAATGCCTCGTCAAAGTGTTTCAGGTAGTCGGCCATAGCTGACGATGAATAGGGATTGATAGCCTTACCCGCGCCGCCCGGCGCTGCGCGTTTTACCTTAAACCCGGACCATTTTTGTGTAAATTTGCCATCCTCATAATAGATCCTCGTATCTGCATCATCGCCGGAGATCATCGGCCCGCCAAACGGCCACCCCGTCCCGGTCGTCATATCCACCCACATACCAAGCCGCTTTGCTTCCTTTGCGGCATGGCTCACCATTTCGACAAACTCAGGCGAAAGGTGCTCGATGTATCTGTCTTCGTATCCTTTGACACCATAGATAGGAACGATGGTCCCGCCGCCCATGCCGGCTTTTCGCATGGTCTCAAGGTTCCACGTAATATTTTCCTTGTCAACGGCGCTGCCCATCCACCACCAATAGCAGCCGGGACGGTTTTCCACTGCAACTTCGGGCCAGTCCGACGCGGAACTTTTTTTTACTTCAAATTTCTCATCACATCCAGCGAGGATCATAACTGCAATCAGCAGCATCATTTTTAAAGTTTTCAAAATGATCTCCTTTTCCAAGCCTCCTCGCATAATGTTTATCCCGCTACTTCCGCAATGTAACATCTTTCATTACCACGGCTTTGTCACCGTTCTTATTCCGAATGTTCTCAACGACCAGCCCGTTAACGGTTTCGATCTTGAGTTCGCCTTTTCCATCATTCGTAAAGTTCTTTAGCGTCAGGTTCTGGATTGGGTTTTTCTTCGATCCGCGTATGCCTCCCATGCCGCCGTTGTGAATCTCAAAATTCCTGCAAGTGATATTCCGAAACGTCGAAATCCCCGCAGGGCCTGCTATCAAATCGTCTCCTGCGTTAGCGCGATAGTCCATACGCATCAGCACAGCGTTCTGTACTTTGAATGTCTTAATGTTCTCGACCAAAATATCCTCAACAAAACCGCCGCGGCCTTCGCGTGTCTTAATATCAAAACCCCTGTGCATAGTGTTGAAAACGCAATCCTTAACCAGAATATTGCGAATCCCCCCGCTTATCTCGCTGCCAAGAGCAACACAGGCAGACCCGCCATTCATCGTACAGTTGGTAACGGTAATGTTCTCGCAGGGAATGCCAACGTCTACGCCATTTTGGTTTTTGCCGGATTTAATCGCGATGCAGTCATCGCCGGTATCAAAAGTGCAGTCGGTAATCAGCATCGTATCACAACTGTCCGGATCGATTCCATCGGAATTTTGCCCGGTTGTTAGTATGTCCAGCCCACGTATTACAACGTTCTTGCTATAAAGCGGATGTATAGTCCATCGCCCCTTGTTGCGAACCTTGATATTTTCGAGCAAGACGTCTTTGCAGCGGATAAATTCGATCACACGAGGCCCGGTAGGCGGTCTGGTTCCGCCAATTCCACTGCCGGAAACAGTGCCCTTGCCCGTAATCGTCACGTTATGTGCGTCTATGGCATTGATAAGGGATGCGTGACTCTTTTGCTCTGTGCCATTGAAACGCGAATCGATAACCGGGTAATCCCTGACCTCTTCACTACTGCCTATGAGTGTAGCCCCTTCTTCAATGCAAAGCGTGGTATTGCTATGGAGAAATATCGCGCCGCTCAGATAGTTACCGCTCGGTATTCGAACTGTGCCGCCCCCAACCCTGCCGCATTCATCCAAAGCCGCCTGGATCGCCTTGCTATCTAACGTTTTACCGTCACCAACGGCGCCAAAGTCCCTCACCGAAAATTCCGCTGTCCTCTTTGCACCTGTCCTCTTTACGCCCTCAGCGCATCCCGCAAACATCCCCGAAAGAATTGCCGCTGCCAACATCACTATTACACCTTTTTTGTTCATAACTTTTTCCTTATTTTAGAGATTACGTATTCTGTGTTTCCTGTACGATCAGATAACACCCAAGCCATCTGCTTTGCGCTCATGATCCTGCAAAAACCAACGAAAGGGATAGCCGCACAACAAAGCATAACAAAAAAAATCGCCTTTTCAACAAAATTATTCTAAGATATCGACTCGCCAACATTACCTGTCGAGAGCCTTAACACGGATGTTCCTGTATGAAACCGGAGTTCCATGATCCTGCAGTCCAATATACCCTCTTCGGGCAAAATCTTTCAAAGCTCGATGAAACTTATTCGGCCTGCCATCCGGGTTTTCACGAGCCGTTGTCCATTCGTTCAGATCGGCGGACGCGGTTTTTTTGCCATTGAGTTCTACGGTGATCAAACTACCCTTGCAGGTAATACGGTAATGGTTCCATTCGCCTGGCTTATTCATATCTGCCTTCGCATCTGCCAGGGCATAGATACTGCCGCCCGATGTATTTGTCACCTGTACCTCGATTCCTGTCTGGACCGGTTCGGCCCTGTCCTCGACCCGGATAAATACTCCGCTATTGGCGCCTTTACCTTCACCGTAAACGGGACCGTACGGAAGCTTATAATCCAGCTCCAGCACGAAATCGCCGTATGTTTGCCTGGTAAAGAGATAGCTTGAGTTTTTCATGACATGATCGCGATTATTTTTCACAACAACCGCTCCATCTTCAATTCTCCAGTCACCCGTCTCCGTCGTCCATCCGGACAGATCCGTACCGTCAAAGAGAACGGTAAACCCCTCGCCATCGATTCCCTCTGCAAGCCGACTGTTTTGACAGCCAACTAACATAGAAAAGATAACGGAGAGTAATACAATAACGCACAGCTTAATTCCCTTGATCATAACACACCTCGTTTTAATTTAAATTTTTTGCGTATACAACTCAAACCAATACAATACCGAAAGGCGATCCAAAAATCAATAGATAAATAACGATTACCGCAGCAAAAACCCGCGTCTTTGTTTGTTCGGCGAGTTA
>DAOWIP010000324.1 GCA_030640865.1 Sedimentisphaerales bacterium
CAGGAAATCATTTGGCAAACTATAGTTACTCGGACAGGCAATAATAAATTTCAGTCCCAGTCGTGAACAAGCCAACGCCAGCGAAACTGCCACATTATTACCGTCCCCGATATAGGCCAGGGTTACACCTTCGAGTCTGCCAAGATGTTCCTGGATTGTCAGCATATCGGCCATTGCCTGGCATGGGTGCGCAATGTCAGTCAGGGCGTTTATCACCGGCACAGTCGCGTAACGAGCAAGTTCGAGAACGCTCTGATGAGAAAACGTTCGCGCCACAATAATATCGACATAACCGTTCAGGACACGAGTCAAATCATTAATCGGTTCACGTTGACCCAATCCACCGATGTCTTCCGGCCGGATATATATTGCCGAGCCGCCCAGTTGAGCGGCCGCCACCTGGAAACTTATTCGAGTACGGCTGCTCGGCTTCTCAAACAGCATAACCATCGTTTTGCCGGCCATACAAAGGTCTCTGCCGCCGCCACGATAAAGCTGTTTCAGTTGAACCGTCTGGTCAAGAAGCAGTCGCAGTTCATCAGAAGTATAATCTTCAATCGATAAAAAATGCTTTGTCATTTCCGGAACACCTTGTTTATATACACATCGTGTATGAGCACTATACATTCATTTCCGTCATTACATCGCTCAATATTTTGATTGCCTGATCAATTTCAGCCTGGGTTACATTCAGGGCCGGCATAAACCGCAGAACGGTATTTTGCGTACAATTTATCCGCAAACCTTTTTCCCAACATTTATCGACAATGTCGGCACCGGGTTCGTTTAGCTGAATACCGATCATCAATCCCAGACCTCGAACACCATCAATAATCGAATATCGATTCTGTAACTCGCTCAACTTTTCCCGGATGTATCGGCCCATATTCAGTGCGTTATCGAGCATATTTTCTTCATCAATAGCCTCGATAGTGGCGATCGCCGCGGCGCAGGCCAATGGGTTACCGCCGAATGTCGAGGCATGCGTACCTGGTGTCAGCGAAGCGGCCACCTCCGGCCGAGCCATAATCCCACCGATGGAAATGCCGCCGCCTAATGCCTTGGCCATCGTCATAATGTCCGGCTCGATGTTCGGATTCTGATACGCGAACCATTTGCCGGACCGGCCCATGCCCGATTGCACCTCGTCCCATATCGCCACGGCGCCATGCTCATCACAAAGCTCACGGATTGTCCGCAGATAAGATTCGTCGGCTACGCATATTCCACCTTCGCCCTGAATCGGCTCGATGATCACACCTGCCACCTCTTCGTCGAAGTTTTCTTTTAGTGCCTCGATGTCGTTAAAGGGCACATAGGCAAACCCTGGTATCAACGGCAGGAATCCCTGGTGTTTTTGCGGTTGGGCGGTGGCGGTCATCGCGCCCATAGTCCGCCCGTGAAACCCCCCTTCCATCGAGATAATCTTATACTTGCCCTTTTTGGTATGACGGCGGGCAAGCTTCAACGCCGCCTCGACCGCCTCGGCGCCACTGTTGCAGAAAAAACATTTCCCACCGAAGGCCCGTTCGCCAAGCATCTGGGCCAGGCGCCCCTGAGGCTCATTATAAAATGTGTTGTCTATATGAATTAGTCGGCCGGCCTGATCGCGGATCGCCTCGACTACTTTCGGATGGCAGTGTCCGATCCCGCTGACTGCCCAGCCGGGAAACATATCGAGATATTCCTTGCCGTCCGCGTCCCATATTTTACTACCGTGACCTTTTACTATCACACTCGGCATACGGTTATAGTTTGCGATGACATATTGTTCAAATTGCGCGATTGTTTCTGCGGTTGTCATTACTATTCCTTTTCATACAGTTTTACAGGAACACCTCTCTGAAATACAGAAAGGTGCCGCCCAATTGGAATACCATGCTTAAGCTTGCTTATGCTTTGCATAAGCCAATCTTACCCATTTGTTATCAGCGTTCCAATACCTTCATCGGTATATATTTCCAGAAGCAGTGAATGAGGAAAGCTGCCGTCGATTATATGTGTTCGTCCAACGCCGGCCTTCAGCGCTCTTAGGCAGGCTTCTACTTTAGGCAGCATCCCGCCAACTATTGTTTTGTCTTCGACGAGTTTGCGTACTTCTGTTTCGTTTAATCGTGACATTCGTGTTTTCGGATCGTTCTGGTCGCCGAAGATTCCATGGGTATCGCTCATCATCACCAGTTTTTCAGCTTTGACTGACGCAGCCACCATCCCGGCAGCGGTATCGGCGTTGACATTCAGTTTCCCGCCAGCCTGATCGAGTGCGATTGGTGCGATCACTGGAATTGTGCCTTCCTTGCACAGGGCTTTCAGCAGATGGGCGTTCACTTCGGAAATATCGCCGACAAAACCAATATCGATCTTTCGGCCGTCCGGTCCCTGGAGATGCGTACGTTTGGCCAGAAGGGCGCAACTGCTTAGCGAATGTAGTCCCATTGCCTCGGAGCCTAAATCGTTGATGGTCGCCACGATTGTCTGATTGATCTGGCGTACAAGCACATGCTCAGCGATTGCCAGGGTACGCTCATCGGTATAACGTCGGCCCTGGACGAACTGCGGCTCGATACCGGCCTGGCTCATAGCGGCGCTTATGCTTTTGCCTCCGCCGTGCACAAGGATAGGCTGCATACCGACCGTTGCCATAAAAACAACATCGGTCAGCAACTCCCGCTGAGCCTGGTCCGTCTCCATCAGCGAGCCGCCCAGCTTGACCACGACAATCCGGCCCCGGAATTGCCTGATATAGCCCAGGGCCTCGATCAGGGCGTTAGCTTTGTTAATGGCCTCATCCAAAACATCTCTCCTGCCATCGGAAAAACCTATATATTAAAAGCCGTCAGATAAACAGTCAAGCAAATATACGCACCGCGTATGGGAGTCCCCGCGAGCGAAACCGTAACATATTGTTGTAAGAGTACTTACCCGCGTACTGACGTGGAAATTCAATCGTGAGCACTATAAATCCCGAACGTATAGATGGATTTTTCGTAACATTTGACGCCAGCGTCAAAAGTTCAACTCGACCGTTTTATTAAGCCAGAGAGGTTTACAACTGAGGTGCTGAACGGATGACGGACAGCGGGCGATGGGAATCGAACCCACATGACCAGCTTGGAAGGCTGGGGCTTTACCATTAAGCTACGCCCGCAATGGTTTATGCCGTTCTTATATCATAATTTGGTTGGGATTGTCAAGAAGGTTATTGCCATTTACGTATTTCCCGGCTGATATCGCGTTTCATTTGGCGTTCCTTGAGTTTGTCGCGTTTGTCGGCGTAGGATTTGCCCTGGGCAAGGGCGATTTCGATTTTGGCTCGGCCGCGGGCAAAATATATCCGTAGCGGTACTACAGTCAGCCCTTTTTGGGACAGCTTACTTACAATTTTATTCAGTTCGCGCCTATGGACAAGCAGTTTGCGGACGCGATTGGGATCATGGTTGGTTATATGACTGTGATCGTATTGGGAAATGGTACACCCGACCAGATAAAGTTCGCCGTTACTGATTCGGCAATAGGCCTCTTCCAGGCTGGCCTTACCTTGCCGGAGGCTCTTTACCTCGGAACCGAGCAGTACAAGGCCAGCTTCGAGTTTTTCCAACAAATGGTAATTAAAACGCGCCTTTTTGTTGGTAATATGAGGGCTATAAGCGTCGGGATGAGTAGAGGAATCAGATTTTTTGTTTTTCTTTACCATAGATACAGCTTATCATAAACAGTCGAAGATGACCAGTTCACAAGAGAAAAAATGGCGATTATTGCGGTGCCGGCTTGGCAGGCATCCGATCTGGTGCGCCTGGCAGGTAACATACAGGTGCAATTTTCGGTGCCGCTTCTGTTCTTACTGGCGCGACGAAATGGGCAGGCAGCCTGAACAGACCGTTGAGCAGTTTGAGACAGGCGCGAAAAAACTGGCCAAATGGGGATCACTTTTAATCTCTTTGGCCGGCGGCGAGCCGTTGCTGCGGGATGATATTGTCGAAATTGTAAGAGTTATCGGACAATGGCATTTCCCATTCATTACGACAAACGGTTATCTAACTGATGAGGAACTGGCGCAGAACCTGTTTTCAGCGGGTCTGTGGGGGGTTTCTATAAGCATTGATTACGCCGACGCGGTTCGGCATGATCGGGCAAGAGGTATGAAAGGTGCCTACGAACAGGCTGTGCAGGCACTTAAATTGTTCAGCCGAGCCAGGCAATATGATTGGCAGCGGGTAAATCTGATGTGCGTACTGCTGGATGACAATCTGGATCAGGTTGAATCACTGATTCAACTGGCAGCCCAAAACAACGCCTATTTTATGATACAACCTTATAGCTCCGAGAAAACCGGCAGTACTAAATTTTATCCAAAAGCGGCAAACGGGGTGAGTAATCATCTTCTGGCACTGCGGAAACGTTATCCGAATTTTCTCAGTAACCCCTTGTTTTTAAGTAACTTCGATCAATATCTCAACGGCGGTGTGCCTGATTGCGCGGCAGGCAGGGCGTTTTTCAATATCGACAGCACCGGCGACATCGCTATCTGTGTGGAGCAGAGGGACCGGTCGGTAGCAAACCTTTATACAGATGATATGTTTAGTATCGGCAGGAACTTGCGCGATGGAGGAAAGGACAATTCGTGCCGTAATTGTTGGTATAACTGCCGGGGAGAAGTAGAGAGCCTTTATCACATTAAAGGATTATGGCAGAGTTTGCCAACGCTTCTTTTCGACAGAGGACAACCAGAAACGTAGTGGTCAGTTAAATTAAATATGCTGGGTTCGCCAAACCTTGGGTGGCAGCCACCGAGTCTTCGAGGTGGATGGTTCAATCGGGTGGCACCTTTGTGTATTTCAGAGAGGTGTTCCTGTATAATTCTCGACGGGTGGCAGCGTCTGTCCACAGGACAGACAATGGTATTACCAGCCCCTGCTGTTAAGCGGGGATTCTTAAGGATGGTGTGCCTAGGGCCCACACCAGTTCTATATAGCCCCCGATTTAACATCGGGGGATTCTAATCTTCACTCGC
>DAOWIP010000251.1 GCA_030640865.1 Sedimentisphaerales bacterium
ATTTACTCACCTGACGGGGTGGCAGCCACCGAGTTTTCGAGGTGGATGGTTTTCCCGGGCTTCAGGGGTGTATGAAGATGTATATTGGATTTCTGATCAGTATGCTGCTTCACTAATTCGTTAGCTTTTCCGACAACTCCTGTAATGCCCCCCCAGCCATAATCAACCACATTTCCCTGATGGTCGATAACGAAGGCATGAGGAATCTGGTTGATACCATATTCACTTGACATAACACCACCATGTTTTTTGCCGCCCTTTACCTTGGGTATATCAATGCAGATTGGGTGTCTAATGTCGTATTTTTTAATAGCTTTCTGAATGTCTTCCAGCTTGTTTCCGGCTGTATGGATACCAATTACAGTGATGCCGTTCTTTTCCTGCTTTTTGTGCAGTTCGCTTATCCGCGGCATATCGCGTATGCAAGGTCCACACCTTACAGCCCAAAAATCCAGAATAACAACTTTACCCTTAAGATCCTTCCATCTTAAAGGCTTACTGTTAATCCATTGGGCATTTTCCGGAAAATCAGGAGCAGGCTTACCAATCAATTCCACAACCTCATCTGGTTGATTAACCGGCGGAAGAATGATGTCCGCTACTTCTTTGCGACCTGGCTGTTCAAGCAGCCCCAGCCTAACTTTTGACCCGCCATACTTAAAGAATGGCCGTACAGGAAGTTCGTAATCTTGTCCAACCGGCAAAGCTTTAATCTCATAGACACCATTGATCTCTGTTGGTTGAAAAACCGTAAAGCCAAATGCTGCCGTCCAATTCTTGCGATATACCACTGGACTAATGTGTACACCTGCGAGAGGTTTACCCTGTGGATTGGTCACACGACCAGTGAGTGTGACGCCTTCGATGAGAGTGATTTCGACAGGTTTATTGCAATCATCCAATTCAACAGCAGCAGCCATGTTGTGTTTGAGGTCCCGCGCAAAGAGGCTGAAAATATAGCGATCTTCAGAAGGGGAAGGCCCCATGAGTTCAAACTTCCCATTAACGTCACTCTCAATTGGATATCCCCCATATGGCAAAGGTAAAACCAAAGCACCAGCCACAGGTTTACCACCTTCGTTATACACTACACCATGTATTATATTTTTCTGTTCATCTTTGCCTTCAACCTGCACATCTGGTTTTGTTGCCTTTTTTCCTGTCTCCTTTTTACTGCATCCCTGTAATAAGAACATATTTGTTGTAAAGATAATAATTAAAAAGAAGTAACGCGATTTTTGCATTTGAGTACCTTTTTGGCTATGATTTCCTATATTAAACGATTAGTCTTGTAGTGTGGGCCTATGGCCCACGCGTTTATTAGCCCCTGCTGTTAAGCAGGGGGAATTAAAGATGTCCGGTACTTTTTTTTGGTCTCCCCCTAAGCCGCAGAGTTGATTCCAGGCTCAATTTGGCAGCGGTGCGTTCTGTCCAGGAAGGGTCGCCAAGCGGAGTACCGCGAGTGATGCTGTTGCAGATTCTATCGCGGTCTTTACTGGTGATATTGCGATTAACCAATTGCGGCCAATTCGCCGGAAGGACAACCGGGCCGTCGCTCAGGCCGAAAGGTTTTTCGAGGCCTTTGCGGGCAGCAAAGCTGGACCAGAGATAGTTATTGGAATTGTCAACGATTTCGGCGTGTAAGGGATTGGCTTCGATGTATCGCAGGACGGTTAAGTAATGACTGTCGCCCTGGACAGGAAAGCTTTTGTAGCGGCCTTGATAAAGATGTCCGATGCCAACGGTGCCGTGGGAGGCGTGGTAACGCTGAGTGTGAGTGAGCGTTACCCATCGCATATAGTCGGACAAATCGCCATCTACGCGTGGCCAAAGCAGCAGATGCCAATGGTTACTCATAATACAATAACCGCAAATCCGCATATCGACCCGCTCAAGCCCTTCAGCCAGAATCGCTTCAAAAGCCTCGAAATCGGCATTCTTACGAAAAATACGCATCCGGCCATTAGCACGATTGATAACGTGATAAACGTAGCCGCCTAAGGTTATTCGTTTTGGTCTGCTCGTACCGCAAGAATAACGGAAAAACAAAGAAAGTC
>DAOWIP010000564.1 GCA_030640865.1 Sedimentisphaerales bacterium
ATTGAAAATCTGATCAAATATTACGATGGCCGCTGCGTTCTGGACGGGATAAATCTGAGCATTCCGCCCGGCTGTATCTATGGCCTTTTGGATCGTAATGGCGTGGGCAAAACCACTCTTATCCGAATACTGATGGGCCTGGAACCTGCCACGCGGGGTCAAACACACATACTGGGTGTTGAGTCCGGTCGGCTTTCCGCCCGCGACCACGGCCGAATCGGTTATGTTGCCGAGGGCCACCATCTCATCCAGAATTACAAAGTGGCTAAACTGGTCGATCTGTGCCGGGGCCTTTCGCTGCATTGGGATCAGTCCTTTTTCGACCAATTGATAACGACCTTCCGCCTGCCGATGGACCGTAAGATCAAACAGCTTTCCAACGGTATGCGTGCCCAGTTAAACCTGGCACTGGCGATGGCCGTCAGTCCGGAGATACTCATACTCGACGATCCAACCCTGGGCCTCGATACCATCGCCCGGCGGCAGTTTCTGGAGCTTGCCATCGACCTTATCCAGCGCGACGGACGCACTATCCTGTTCAGTTCGCACATATTGAGCGATGTCGAACGGATAGCCGATCGGGTCGGAATTATGGTAGCCGGCAAACTCGTTGTCGATTGCTCACTGGACGAGCTTAAAAATCGTATCAAGAAACTGAGGATTATCTTCCCTGAAGCCGCTCCCGCCGAGCTGCACCTGACGGAAATCATCCATCAACAGGTATCGGCCCGTGAAATGATAATCACCACCGCCAACTGGAACGAACAGAAACAGGCACTCCTGAACACCTATCATCCCGAAAGCTGTGATGAAATCCCCATGAGCCTGGAAGATATATTTGTTGAATGTACACAACCGGAACAGGCTCCGGTTTTGTTATAAATATAGGAGATATTATCAATGTTGACTCTGATAAAACGCGAAATTTTAGCCGTTTTGCCTTTCCTTGCCTTACCGTTGCTATTTGCGTTTCTTGTGATTACCGTCGTAATCTCGCAGACAGTCTATCGTATGCAATACATGCCTTCGACCGGTATTTCGTCAATAATGTATGAGGTTTTCTGGATGCCCATATTTGCATTACCGTTTATCTCGGCCGGCATAGGTGCGCATCAGATGTATAGCGATCGCAGCGGGAAAATATCGGCGTTTCTGTGTACTCTAACCACCTCGCGCAGCCGTATCCTGACGGCCAGAATAATTGTCGGCACATCTCAATTCCTGTTGGTTCTTATGGCAATGGCGATAACCTATGCGCTCTTGCGGGCTCGTTTTCCAAGTCTTGTTCCGTTCGATGTTACATTTCTAATTATGTTATTTATTACAGCCGCCACGGTCAATCTGGCGTGTTATTCCATCGGGCTGCTGATAGGCTTTTCCGCTAATCGGTTCCTGCCGATTATGGGCAGCATACTTCTTGTCGCGACACTGATAGCGCTGGTTATTGTCAAAGGATTTGGTCTGCAAAGTAATCTTATACTTCTTGTGGTCGCAGGTGCCGCTATGTTCAGGACATGGCAAAAATACGCTACGGCCTCACTATAAGGCAATCTTCAAAAATACCTGTAGGGTGGGGCTAATTGACCCACGCGGAATTCTATGTTCTGCGGGTAGATTATTTATAAGGAACAACGGAACATGAACACGAATATTTCCAAAGAATACCCCGTAAGGGTTCTGTGTGTCGGGATATTATCGCTGATATTGATCTCGGTAGTCCTCTTTGCCGCCGGAAAGACGGCCCAGATAATATTCTATGAGAGCGTTGTCATTGAACATAGGCGTACAGTTTCCGTTAAAATACCTCTTGAACAACCGGAAAAAGGGCAAAAGCCCAGCCAGGAGTATTCAGCCTATGCAGAAATAGATAACAGGGCGCTGTACGCAAGCCTGGGAGTGGCACAGGACATCCACTTCTTTGAACCATCAACAGCGACTCTCTGGAGAGAATATGCACGAGATACAGTTACCCAAAGAAGATTACCTCGTCTTAAAGAGGGCACATACTTTGATGAGCGACTCGGCCAGTTCGTATATTACAAAATAAGACAACAGGACGAACATTGGATCAAAGATATTGTCGCCTATGCCGGGCCGGACGGGTTTTCCAAAACTCCGGACGAATCGCTCGGCCGATTCTCCGGATGCTTTATCAAGAAAGACCCCTCCAGGTCTGCCCAAACAGTCATATTTGACCAGAAATTACGGCGATTTTTCCAAATCAACTTTGTCAGGCAATTATTAGTAAAGGGTGATGAACTCGCGCCGGACGGTCAATACAATCCGGTACAAATCGATAGGATTGAAAAGATGCCTGTTGCGATTAATTTTAACTTGTCTGTAAAAACCCCCAAAACCCATCGCCGAGAAAAAACGCCACCGGATCTGACAGGATTCAGCCATTGGGGCAATTCCATACTAATTCTGGACGAGACCGGCCGGATTGACAAGCTCGATCGCAAAACCCTGAAATTCATCGGCAACGCCGGCTATTTACCTCTGCCGAGCTACCACCCTGACACAAAAGTAGTACCAGCTAAAAACCTTCTGGCATATAAAGTCATACCTTTGTTCACTGACGACAAATACAACGGCATGGTCGTAACCAACATTGGTCGTGATTCGCTAATACCGGAAATGTTTTTTTTCAACAAAGACGGCCGATTCGAAAAACATCGATATGCCAAAAGTATGGACGAAATTTGGTATCCGTGTGGTCCGTTGTATTTGGTATCGCGGTATCTGCTCGAAAATCTTCAGCCGCCCATCTTAAGCATGGCCGCTTTTTACACGGCTGATTCTTTTGATGCGATTTCTGCCCAGCAGGCGTTGTTCGTTAATACCAATTCATTTATTGGCATGTTCGGCAGAGATAAAGGCGTCAGTCGTATCCTGCGATTCTTCGCTGCCCTGTTCTTTATTTCGCCATCGATTCTGCTGAGTGTTTTCCTGTCCTGGCGTGTAACCCGCAACGCCGCTGCCGTCGGACTATCCAGACCGGCCCGGCAATATTGGCGCATCGGTGTTATTTGTCTAAGCCTGCCCGCTTATATTACCTACCGCCTCACTTGCCCGAAGATAAGAATGGTTACATGCCCCAATTGCGGTAATCTCCGCCGCCCGGACATGCAAATCTGCCATTATTGTAACAGCCCCTGGCACATACCTGAACTTGCTCCACCCACCTGGCGAGTCCTCGACTAACACTGTAAAATCGTGGGGTTTTTCTACAGCCCCCGATGTGAAATCGGTGGGTTCTTCTCTTTGTAGGGTGGGGTCTTACCCCACGTGTTTTTCTTCTAAAGTGCCACCTTTCTGTATTTCAGAGAGGTGTTCCTGTATCCGTGGTTTAATATTCTCTGTATTTTTCTTATCTTCATTCCCTTCGTTATCTTTTGTTTAATTTTTTCTTCTTTCTTCTGTCTTTCTCACAACCCACAACTCACAACTCACAACTCTTCCAATTCTTCATGTGTCGATCACGCGTTTGAGCCGCCGAGTTCGTCCAGCCGCCGGGCGAGCGCCTAGTGTTGGGCCCAAAGCTCTAAAGGCAGTCGATCGCCGAATTTCTTAAAGAATTCACTGACATCATCCATTTCCTGTTTCCAGGCTGCCGGGTCGATATTGAAGAGTTTTTTCGTGTCTTCGGCTGACATGTCCAGGCCGGTCATATCGAGGTCTGACGAACGGGGAACAAACCCGATGGCGGTTTTTTCTGCATGTAGTTCGCCGCGGCTGCGGGCGAGTATCCATTCCAGAATACGAAGATTCTCGCCGAAACCGGGCCAGAGAATATCACCGTTGTCGTCCTGACGGAACCAGTTCACATGGAAAATTTTCGGCTGCCAGCGCATTCGCACTCCCATACGCAGCCAATGCTCGAAATAGTCGGCCATGTTATAGCCGCAGAACGGCAGCATCGCCATCGGATCGCGTCTGACCTCGCCGATTTTACCGTATTGGGCGGCGGTGCGTTCGCTGGCCATTGTAGCACCGACATAAACGCCATGCTGCCAATCAAAAGACTGATAAACAAGTGGCGCCAACTGTGCACGCCTGCCGCCGAATACAATAGCCGAAATATTCACGCCATGATGGTGGTCCAAACGGAAGGTATGAGACGGACACTGGTCTATGGGCGCGGTAAAGCGACTGTTGGGATTAGCGCCGGGTATATCTTTGCCGTTTTCGTCTTTCATACCGAGTTTCCAGGGATTGCCCTTCCAGTCTAATGCGCCTTCCGCGGCTGGTTCGCCTTCGCCGTCTTCCCACCAGACGGTTTTATCGGGATTGAGCACCACATTAGTAAAGATGGTATTTTTTTGTACCGTCGTCAATGCGTTCGGGTTGGTTCGTGAGTTGGTTCCCGGAGCCACGCCGAAAAATCCCTTCTCCGGATTGATGGCCCACAATTTGCCATCGGTGTCGATCCGCATCCAGGCAATGTCATCGCCGACCGTCCATATACGATAGCCCTTGATTTTAAGGCCTTCCGGCGGAATCAGCATTGCCAGGTTGGTCTTGCCGCAGGCGCTGGGGAAGGCGGCGGCAAGGTAATCGATCCTGCCGGACGGTTCTTCAATACCGAGAATCAGCATATGCTCGGCCAGCCACATCTCCTTACGGGCCATAAAGCTGGCGATTCGCAGGGCAAGG
>DAOWIP010000429.1 GCA_030640865.1 Sedimentisphaerales bacterium
ATCGTGAAAGTGCACTGTCTCATTACAAAAAAGTCGGCGAAAAACGGCGTGGGACCTTGATTGATTAAAGGTATTGAGAAATAACAGTCCTGTAATATGAGCTAATCCGAGCCATTCGACTTGCAACAGAAACCTGCAACAGTGCCTGTCATTCAGCCCGTTTTTAAGGTTTTATCACATTTCGTTTAGCATCGTAAAGCATTATTTAATAAACAGCAGGTGTAGCCCGGACAAAAAGTAGGGCGGGCCATGCCCGCCATTTGGGGTTCTCTTGTGGCTCCTTCGGGGCCTGATAAGGAAAAGACCCCGTGAACAATTACTCTTTTTTTATTGAGATTTTGCGCCAGGCGGCCTGGGCGACAGACTTGACCAGTCCCCCCGCCCCAAGGGCCATTTCACAGCGGCTGCAAAGAAAACTTTTCGGCGTCGGTTTGCCGCTGTAAAGTCGGCGAACAGCATCCCGCCGTATTGGGCCGTTCCAGACGCCTGCGATACCGTCTTTACTGACATCACCCAGGATCAGTTCTCGCCCCATATCCTCACAGCACATAACCACACGGCCGTCGAATAAAATTATCATCTCTACCAGCGGCAAATGGCAGCGGCAGCCATATAGCCGTACACTTTTTTTATTTCCCAACCGTTTCGGCAGCAGCCGTGAGATACCGCCGCAACGGCTGATAGGCGGAAGGTATTCCAGCTGAACATTTTTCTCCCGCCAGAACTCGAACCACTTTTGTCGTTCGCCGTTGGGCCAGTGGTCGTCCACGCCGCGGATGAGTATGTTTTGCGGTCGATATTTTTCGATCAGATAAAGAGTATGTTTCAGTGTTACCTCGTAGTCCAGTCCTGTGATCCGCTCATAGACTTCGGGCGTAACGCCGTGAAAGCTGATGTGAATTTTACCCTCGAACCCTGTAGCTAACAAGGCATCTACCTTCTCCGCCGTCATCAATGAGGCGTTAGTGTTCAGATAAACATTTACATTACGTTCCAGAGCGTACCGCACATATCGGTCCAGGCCCTCTGCCATGAACGGTTCGCCCATATAGCAGTAAGTCAACAAAGGCCGAAAATTGTTCTTCTCTCCGATATCAGCCAGTTCATTCACGATGGCCTCGTACAGGGACTGGTCCATTTGGCCCTGGCTCTGCTTTCGCGAATATTTCGGATACGGACACATCGTACAACGAGCGTTGCAGTACGAATGGATATCGACAATAAACTTCAGAGGATAACTGCGCTCACGATATAAAAATGGATTTTTCATGTCGCTTTTTCTAAAACAAAGATACGATTGTACGAAAACTCCCAAATTCTGTAAGTTTTTGTAACACTAAAACCTGTTTCCTGTATTATTCCAAGTATTTTCCGTAATGGATAACCTTTTTTATTGATTTCCCAGTAGTGTTGTCCATCGAACTTGTGTTCGGGTAAAATAAACGACGGGAGTTCGAATAGTAATTTTCTTGCTATGATCGGTATATGAAATTTGCATATCAGTCTGGAATCCGGCAGGCTGATTATCACGTGACTTTTTGTTACTCGCTTCAGCTTTTCCATCGCTTTTCCAAACTGCTCGAACGGCAGATGCTCCAGGACCTCAAAACAAGCCACAACATCATAAGAATTATCGGGACACGGGATATCAGTTACCGAAGCGATTATATCCGGCTCAAGCATCGGATCGAAGTCAAGAGTGGTTACATCAAGGCCGGACTGTCTTAGCAAAAATGACAACAAGCCATTGCCAATACCAATTTCAAGAACAGATTGTGGCCGTAGATTTACAATTTCTGAAAACTGATACGAATATGCCGACATTCTTTCAGAAGTCAGATAGTCCGGTTCGAAGTATGAGCTTTTGTCGGATTGGGGAGCTAATGCGTTTTTGTCAGTACCCCTCATATAATAGATTCCTTACTGAGACGTTTTCCAAAGGAAGAAGATAAAAAAGCAACGAGTTGAATGTAGAGTTTGGTTAGAAAGGCCCGATTTATCGCAACTGAGAACAGCAGATACAACAGAACCGCGATACAAAACGAACAGCAGAGTCGAGGCACAGGGGACCACTGAGAAAATACCGATTCCTGAAAAAACCATAACAACGGTATCATCCCAACCGCTGCCGCAAACGATTGCCATAAATTACGCAAGACCACCCATAGCCGCAGGCCGACAGTGGCATAAGTATAGGCAAGATACGGCAAAATAGCGACACTAAAGGCCGCGGCATAGGATATTGCCACACCTTTCGTACCCCAGCGGATACCCAGAGCAAAGGCAGCCGCGAGAACAATTGCCATAAGTAACCCCACCTTAAACTGCCTGTCTGTTCTCCCCGCGGCCATAAAGACCTGTCCGGTGGCGTTGTAAATCCCCTGCCAAATACCGACAACACAAAGGATTTTGAATATCGCAGCGGCAGCCAGCCATTTTTGGCCATATACCACAGCGATAGCGTCGTTTCCGCAGATCATCAACCAAACCATCAATGGGAAACTGACAAAGCCGATCATTTGTAAAACGTGCAGATATACTGCTCGCATACGCGGCAGATCGTGCTGGATTTTCGACAGAGTCGGTATCATCACACGGTTGATCGGTCCGGAAATCAGGCCTACGGGAAACATCATAAGGGCGTAGCCGCGGGTGTAAAGGCCCAGAGGTGCTGCGCCGTAAAATCGTCCGAGTAGTATCTTGTCTAAGTTTCGAGCGAAGTAATTCACAAAATTAAAGGCCGTCAGGTATCCTCCCAGTTTTAACATGCGTTGTACGCCGCATTTTCGCACAGGCATTCCGGGTATCCAGCCGGTGAACAGCCAATTACAGAGAACAACTGCTCCGGAGCCGGCTAATTGTTGACCGACCAGAGCGATAACGCCATAGCCCCGCAAAGCCATTGTAATTCCGGTGATTCCGCCGACGATAAGTCCGGCAATTTCTGATACCGCAAGTCTTCCGAACGCCATCCGGCGTTGGAGCAGGGCGCTGTGTTGTGCTCCCAGAGCAACGAGTGGAAAGTTAATTGCGCACAATAGTGTAATCGATGTCAGGGCGGGTTTATGGTAAAAAAATACAATTAACGGTGCTGCTGCGGCCG
>DAOWIP010000365.1 GCA_030640865.1 Sedimentisphaerales bacterium
ACTCGGCGCAAACCAGTGACCCTTCCTGATGAGCATGTGAGCCGAGCACCTTTTGCAGCGCCCATTGCAGCAGATGAGTGGCGGTATGGTTACGGCGAATGTCCTCACGTGCCAAATCGATTGTAATTGTTACCTCATCACCAACAGACAAAGCCTCGCTATCGGTCTCGCCGAAGTGTACCGCTGCCGAACCGATCCGCAGTGTATCGTCAAAGGTGAAAATTATATCACCATTAGTTATCGTGCCCTTATCACCGACCTGCCCGCCCGCTTCCGCATAGGCGCACGTCCGATCGAGTACCAGTCCAACTTTAGTATTCTTCGGTACCGTGCCTTCGCTTACGAAACGGTCTTCCTGTACATAACCAAGCAGCCGTCCGGTTAATACGTTTGTTTTGTACTTTTCGTCGTCGGGGGTCTTGGGCAAAACCTGGCCGAGAGTATCAGCCTCGTAGATAACACTCTTCTGGGCGTCACGAGCACGCTCTCGCTGTTGCTGCATGAGTTTGTCAAAGCCAGCCACGTCCACCGTCAGATTCCTTTCCTCAGCCATCAACTGCGTCAAATCAAGCGGGAATCCATACGTGTCATATAGCCGAAAGGCTCTTTCGCCCGGCAATTCGGAAAGATTCGCTTTTTCAAGCTCGGCCACGTCAACTTCGAAGATGTCCATCCCGCGTTCGAGCGTCCTTCCGAAACTTTCCTCCTCGGCACGAATTACGTTTATGACATGTTCGGCCCGTTTGGTCAGTTCCGGAAAAGCATGTTCCATATAGCCGACAAGTGTCGGTACCAGCTTATGAATAAACGGCTGATGCATATCCAGTACCAGGCCGAACCGGGCCGCCCGGCGCAAAATCCGCCGCAAAACGTAGCCTCGTCCATCGTTACTCGGCAACGCCCCGTCGGCAATAGCAAAGGTCAATGTCCGAACGTGGTCGCTGATTACCCGAAACGCGTTGTCGGTCTGGTCGCCCAGTTGACTGCTGTAACTCTTACCAGACAAATCGGAAATAGCGTTGATAATGGGCATGAACAAATCCGTGTCGTAATTACTACTCTTGTTCTGCATTGCCGCGACCAGCCGTTCAAGCCCTGCGCCGGTATCCACATGCTTATCGGGCAGGTCTTTCAATTGCCCCAGTTCGTCTCGGTTAAACTGTATAAACACCAGGTTCCATAACTCAATGAACCGGCCGCAATCGCCGTTCACCTGACAGATGTGCTTTGGCTGACCCTTTTTATCACAGCGTTCCGGTCCGAGATCAAAATGAATTTCACTGCATGGGCCACAAGGGCCGACTTCGCCCATTTCCCAGAAGTTGTCCTTACGGCCAAAACGCAATACCCGCTCAGGCGAAATATCAGTTACTTCCGCCCATAGTTTTTCCGCTTCAGTGTCAGGTTCGAGATTGTCCGCCGAGTCACCGCCGAAAACCGTAACCCACACCTGAGCCTTATCGAACCCCCACACACCAGTCAGTAACTCCCATGCCCACTGAATAGCCTCGGCCTTGAAATAATCGCCGAAAGACCAGTTGCCCAGCATTTCGAAAAAAGTATGGTGGTAGGTGTCTTTGCCGACCTCTTCCAAATCGTTGTGTTTGCCGCTGACCCGGATACATTTTTGAGAATTAACCGCCCGTGTATAAGCCGGTTTAACGGTATCGAGAAAAATATCCTTAAACTGGTTCATGCCGGCGTTCGTAAAAAGCAGCGTCGGATCGTCAAGGGGAACCACCGACGAACTGGGCACAAACGTATGGCCTCTTTTGAGAAAAAAATCAATAAATTCCTGTCGTATCTGTTGGGATGTTTTCACTTTGTTGTATTCCTGATCCGGAGTAGTTATTACGCAGGCCACAGGCCCGCCCTACTTAAGAAGCCCCCGCTTAACAGCGAGGGCTATATCAAATGGTGCGATACATCGCACCCCACCTGACTAATGTTTTTGCGCGGTTAATTCGACCGGGATAGTCATTCGCCGACTCCGGCCCCCGGCTCCTCGCAATAATTCAATCTGGATAACTTCATTGGGCTGGAACTGATTTATGCGTTCGATCAGTTCATTGGGGCTATATATCCGCTGTTTATTAA
>DAOWIP010000021.1 GCA_030640865.1 Sedimentisphaerales bacterium
AAAGGAGGAATTACCAGGTACGGATAAGATCATCAGCCAGGTCAAAAATCTGGTAAAACAACAGGCTGAAAAATATAAAACAAAGGAAGAATTCCTGACCGAATTAAACACACTCGCGGAAGCCAAATATAACAGTACAGAAAACGAAGAAGAATCTGATGCCTGGTACGAATTGGCGGATTTCTTCGATTTGGAAAAAGAATCACTCAAAATATTCAAACAGCCGGAGGTTTTGGAATATGTCGCCGCATTACAGAAGCATCTTGGTAGTGTAAAAAACGATGAAGATCGGAAACTGGTCGGCAAATCGAATTCGATAGCCGACGTCGTCAAGAAGGTTTATCAGGAACTGATCGACGGCCGGCCGGAAAACGCAATCATTCCTGACACATTGCCGAAGGTCGCTCAGACACTTCTGCAATACCAGGGCAGTCATAAGCCGGACGACCTGTGGCACTTAGTAACCACGGACTATATGCACGCGAATATCTGGTGCCAGTTGACCAGCGGCGACAATAAAGATATGGAAGCAGTGGTCAAAGCGGTCGATCAATACTTCAGAGACAATCCGCCGCCGGTACAATTGAAACACAATTGGGCGGGTTTGACGTACATCAACACTGTTTGGCAGGATAAAATGGTTTCAGGAATGCTGCAATCATTCCTGGGCAGCTTCCTCGTGGTCTTTATAATGATGTCGGTGCTGTTCCGTTCGCCTTTGTGGGGTATTATTTGCATGATTCCATTGACCGTAACCATTGCGCTGATCTACGGTATTATCGGCCTTGTGGGTAAAGACTACGACATGCCCGTTGCGGTGTTAAGCTCATTGACATTGGGAATGGCGGTCGATTTCGCGATTCACTTTCTGGAGCATGCTCGTGAAGGCTATCAAAAAAATGGTTCATGGAAGGCAAGTATAGCTGATATGTTCGGCGAACCGGCTCACGCTATCAGCCGTAACGTTATAGTTATCGCCATCGGCTTCCTGCCGTTGCTGGCTGCGCCTTTAATGCCATATAAAACAGTAGGTATCTTTCTGTGCGGTATAATGGCCCTGTCAGGCACGATAACCCTGCTGGTATTGCCGGCGATATTAAAACTGGGCGAAAAGTTATTATTTAAACCAACGGAAAAATTGATCAGGCCGAGTTGTGCCTGCGGCGGGTGTTTTATCATATCCATAGCGGCTGTATTGCTGATCACCCTAAGTATAAATCAATACGCCGCGGCCGACTGGACAACATTGGTCTGGATCGGCGTAATTGCTATTCCGGTAATGGCGGTGATTTGCAACCTTGTCTCACGTCGCAGAGCATGCGTTAGAGAGTAGAGAGTGGAAACCCAGCAACGCGATTACATCTTCAATGGTGCGATACATCGCACCCTACTTGTGGACCCTGTCGTTTTACGAAAGGAAATATGGCAATGTATAAGACAAATATTTCAATTTTATTGGTTTTTTTACTGCGTATTGCTGCGACAGAAACGTTCGGTCAGGCGGCAACACAGGCAGTACCTGATGTTGGAACGATAGTCAACAAGGCCAATTTAATGGCTTATTATCAGGGCGACAACGGCAAAAGCCATGTCAGGATGACTATCACTGCTTACAGTAATATGGAAGAAAAGAAGGTCAGGAGTACGCGATTGCGGGAGTTCAATATTTTGCGTAGTGATGTAGCTGACGGCGGCGACCAGAAATATTATGTTTATTTCCGGAAGCCCGCTGATGTACGTAAGATGGTTTTTATGGTGCATAAACATGCCGATATTAAGAAGGACGATGATCGATGGTTGTATCTGCCGAGTCTCGACCTGGTCAAGCGGATTGCCGCCGGCGATAAACGTACCAGCTTTGTCGGCTCCGATTTTTTGTACGAAGATGTCTCCGGCAGAAGTCTGGCTGAAGACAACCACGAACTTATCCAAACCAATGATAAGCATTTTATTGTCAAGAACGTGCCAAAAGCCCCTAAAACCGTTGAGTTCAATTATTACAATGTCTGGATCGACCGTAAAAGTTATATGCCGATTAAAATGGAGTTCTTCGACAGGAAAGACAGACTATACCGCCGTATCGAGGCATTGGAAATCAAAACCATCCAGAAATTCACCACAGTGGTAAAATCTCTCGTTACCGATTTCGACAAAAACAGCACTACTTTAATGGAGTTCAGCAAGATCAAATATGACATAAAGCTAAAAAACATTTTCACCGAGCGTTATCTGCGCAGACCGCCTCGGGAGGCCATTAGATGAAAAATATTATTAATCGGGCAATACTACTGCCGTTTTACGTCGTAATATTTTTCCTTACTTGCTCCGCATTTGCGCAACAAGACCAGAATGATACTGGTCGGCGGGTTCCATTTATTGACAAAGCAAAAATATTTTTGGATGAGTTCCCGCTGGAGTTTAACGGCTTCCTGGAAGCTCGCGGCGGTTATCGTTTCCTTAATGACCATTACGAAAAAGACATGTCCATAATGGAAACCCGCCTGCAGCTTGATCTGTTCACCTATACGGACTGGGCGGAATTCAAATTCAAGGGTGATACTTTCGGCGATATGGTAACGGAAGATGGGCATTTCGATATGCGTGAAGCATACGTGTCGTTTTCACCGCTGGATTTTCTGGACGCCAAAGTCGGCCGACAAATACTCACCTGGGGCACCGGCGATCTGTTGTTTATCAACGATATGTTCCCTAAAGACTGGCAGTCGTTCTTCATCGGCAGGGATAGCGAATACCTCAAGGCTCCATCCGATGCCGCCAAAATCAGCCTGTTCAGCGATTGGGTTAATCTGGACGTCGTCTATACCCCAAAATTCGATCACGACCGCTTTGTCAGCGGAGAGCGTATTTCTTTTTTCAATCGAAGTCTGAACCGCCTCTCCGGCCGGGATGCTATAGTCAATACCAATAAGCCCGATCGGTGGATTAGAGATGATGAAATCGCTGTGCGACTTTACAGAAATATCAGCAATTATG
>DAOWIP010000549.1 GCA_030640865.1 Sedimentisphaerales bacterium
ATTATACCAGTAATCGTGAAGAAATAAATCATAATATATTAACAATAAACAGATTACGATAAGCCGAATCGAAAAACACGCATAAAAAACAAAGAATTACAAGATAGTATTACAAAAGGCACAAAGGCATGAAGATTAGAAGTCAGAAGGAAAAGGAAGTAACAATGACGAATGAGATCGCTACGCGGAGTGTGCGTGCTGCTTTTAAGAAAACCGGTTAAAGCACCTCTCTGAAATACAGAAAGGTGGCACCCAAAATATTTCTATTCCAGAGAGAGCACCCGGCGCTCAGGGCAGGCTCTTTCAGGGCTATTAAAGAAATGGTGCGATTTCATCGACACCCTACTTAACCGCCACCTTTTGCCGAACCATCCACCTCGAAGACTCGGTGGCTGCCACCCAACCGGCCAAGCAAGTAAATGGCGGGCATGGCCTGGGCTACTTGAGAACCTGCGAACGGTTACGCAATATTAATCGTGGTCGATCCGTCTGACAATCACATCGCCGATTTTATCCTCAGCCGCACGCGGGACGTAAGGCTTGCCCTGCTCCTGTACCCATACGTTGAGTTTGGCTCTGACGGAGGGTAAGGTGAAAACAGCCTTACTCTCACCTCGATCGAGTGGTTGGCTTATTGTCCTTTTCCCCAGCTTCACAAACATTCGGGTTTTTTCGAGTGAATCACCTCGATTAATAGTAAGCTCGTATCTACCGCTGCGCTCAATATAAACGGGCCAGCCTGTTGGCTTCCGGTCAATATAAGATGAGTCCTGGTAGCGGCAGAGATACGCGGGGTTCTCAGCGTCTGAGCCTAAATGGATATAGCCGGGCGCAAACCCGCGAGAACTTTTGACATCGTCAAACCATTTATCATAAGCCGTCCGCAACTTTGCCACCATCTCCGGATATTTCCCAGCTATGTTTTTTTCCTCTTTAGGGTCAGTTGCCAGGTCGTAAAGCTCCAAAATCGGGTTATCCTCCGATGTCTTAAGCTTTCTTTGGCCGAATGTATTGGGATAACCGATAAGTTTGAATCTTTGTGTAATAACTGCGCAGTTCTGATACCTCTGAGGAGTCAGTCCGCGATGGCATTGCAGGAACAACATACGATCATCGGGCCATTGCTCAGCTTTTCCCCGCAGCAGAGCCAGCAGGCTTAGGCCGTCTATCGTCGGAGTTGAATTCGTCTTGATGGCACAGGCGTCCAGTAACGTGGGCAAAATGTCAATATGACTGGCAATCTTATCGATTTTCAAACCGCCCGGAAAACGGCCGGGCCACTGAGCAAAACACGGCGTCTTAAGACTGCCATCATAAAGATTGGAATAACCACGGCCGCGAAGTCCGCCGGTATTAATCCTGACATTCCCATCGTCACTGAGGAAAATTATCAGAGTATTTTCTCTGAGCCTGAGCGAGTCGAGCCTGTCGAGTAAACGGCCAAAATTTTCATCTAAATTATCTATCATTCCACATGCGGTTGCGACCTTGTCATCCAGGCCCATCGCCTTATATAGTGCGCTGTACTTTTCGGGAACTTCCAGGCCGACATCGGATGCTGAGTGGCCTATATTAGTTGGCAGGTACACAAAGAACGGTTGCTTTCTGTTCTTTTCAATAAAATCAATTGTCGCGTCGGTAAATACATCTGTGCAGTAACCCCGCGTCTGCACACGCTGCCCGTTACGCCACAATTTCGGATCGATATAAGTGTTGGGTGCGTCCGGGACCTGGCCCAGCCGACCCGACTTATGAATCAGTGTCTCATCGAAACCCTGGTCCTGGGGCCGCATCGGATAATTGTCGCCCAAATGCCATTTTCCGAAAATGCCGGTGGCATAGCCGTTCTTCTTTAACAAGTCGGCAATGGTTAATTCATCCCCGTGCATCTTTGCGCCGCCGCGGGATGTGTGTATTACACCGGTGCGATAGTAATAGCGACAGGTCATAAGACAGGCGCGTGTGGGGGCACACAGTGGGTTACTGTAAAACCGGTCAAACTGTACACCCTCCCGCGCGAAACGGTCCAGATGAGGTGTTTTAACCAGTTTGTTGCCGTTTATTCCTATATCCGCAAAGCCAATATTGTCGATCATTATCAGGATGATATTCGGCTTGTCGCCGGATGCCGCGTTGGCGGGACGTGAAAAAACACTTCGACAGCCCGGTACCATCATTGCCGCTGCCCCTGCAACTCCCGCAGTTCCCCGAAGAAATTCGCGGCGAGTGAACATCCGAACCTTTTTCATAATTTTTCCTTTCCTGAATTTTAATCTGAAGTGCAACGCTCATAACAGCATAAACAATAATGTGTTACCACCGAGAAAATTCGTTCGGGGCCCCAGACAGCCAAATTGCCCCGACCCTCTGGCCGAAACGGCCCCAATTTGCCTGCCTGCCCAAACGATTTTTCTCTCGATTTTTACGGAATTTCAATCATTTTGGTATTTGTTATTGTTGCACTTCAGATTAAAGTTTACAAAATATAAAATAAACAATGATAAATTGAAGATTGCCACGCGGAGTATGCCTGGCACGTTAAAGAAAATCGCTTAAAGAGCACCTCTCCGCCTTCGGCGGAAAGGTGGCACCCAGTTTTATAAAAATAGTGGCTGCCACACATAAAGCATGCCACCCAATTATTATCATATTGACTATGCTTATACAGGGCCTTACGATGACATCCATCGAAAGAACACAATACAGGAGAGAATTTTATGTTCGATAACCTGAAATACACATCGGCCCTGAGAACAGCCGTAATACTCGGACTCGTGGCAGTCCTTGGCCCTGCTGTCCTGCCCGCCTGGGGGACATCGGCAGAGGTACAGACAGAGACGGACCCCTGTGTTACGGGTAAAACACCCGCCTCAATCGTGGTTCTGCAGGTCAGCGGCTATTTTACCGAAAAACCGGGTGCCAATTTCCTTTCTCTCTCGGACGAGCCGACTAACAATATCCGCCACTTCAGCGAGACGTTGGGCCGGGCGGCAGACGACAATAATATCAAGGCAGTCGTACTCAACATAGAACAGCCGCTACTAAGCTGGGCACAGGTTGATGAACTTCGCCGTAATATCAAACACCTGCGCGATTCAGGGAAAAAAACATACGCCTACGTCGAAACTCTGAGCCAGAGAGATTATTTGCTGGCATGCGCATGCGATGAAATAATCATAACCCCGACCGGAACAGCCCGCATAGTTGGGCTGGCCGGGGAGGCGGTTTATTTCAAGAATCTGCTCGACAAGGTCGGCGTGAAAGCCGATCTCATGCAAATGGGCCGTTTCAAGTCGGCAGCGGAAAGCCTTACCCGTACAGGTCCGTCCGAGGCCGAACTGTCGCAAATTAACCGTTTGTTCGATTCGCTCCACGAGCATCTGCTCGACTCAATAGCTGCTTCGCGGAAAATGAAGCCTGAACAGGTAGCGAAAATCATAGACGAAGGCCCCTTTACCGCCGAGGAAGCCAAACAAGTCGGCCTGATCGATCAGATTATGTACCGCCCGGAATTATTACAGTATCTGGAAGGACAAACCACTGGTGAGGTACAATTGGTACTTAACTACCGGAAGAGTGATCGAAGTAAAATTAATCTCGATAATCCTTTCGCGTTTATGACCATACTACAGGAGATATTTTCAGGGCCGAAAGAACCGACCGGAGACGTTATCGCGGTGGTATATGTGGACGGGCCGATCACACTGGGCCAAAGCAGCGACGGCTGGACGGACGGGACAGTAGGCGCGCGGACGGTTCGTCTGGCACTAAGTGAGGCAGGAAATGACGACAATGTCAAGGCAATCGTAGTAAGGATCGATTCACCCGGCGGCGGGGCAACAGCGAGTGATATTATTTATCGTTCGGTCCGGAAAGCAGCCAAGTCGAAACCGGTGGTTGTCAGTATGGGCAGGGTAGCCGCGTCAGGGGGATATTATATCGCCTGCGGGGGACCGACGATTCTGGCTGAAGCAAGTACGATCACAGGTTCTATCGGAGTGGTCGGCGGCAAACTTGTTATAGGTGGGCTGTTCGAGAAACTGGGGATCACTACCTATATATTCAAACGAGGCCGACACGCCGACCTGTTCAACAGCACCAGAG
>DAOWIP010000375.1 GCA_030640865.1 Sedimentisphaerales bacterium
GAGAACCGCCACAGAATACATTGGCTGACAGGGGAAATCTGATATGGATAAAGTACGAGTAGGCGTAATTGGGCTTGGTTTTTTTGGCGAAAAACACGCAGAAGTGCTCTCTGATATGCAGGGAGTCGAATTGGCCGCTGTGTGTACACGCAGGCCCCATAGATTAAAGGAAATAGCGGATAAGTTTGGAGTTGACAGAACCTACACTGACTATAAGGAATTACTTTCCGATGACCAGGTGGACGTCGTCAATGTCGTAACTCATTACAAGGATCATTATCAGATTACTGTCGATGCGCTGAAAGCCGGCAAGCATGTTTTCCTCGAAAAGCCAATGGCCGGTACCGTTAGTGAATGCGAAGATATTGTCGCGGCCGCAAAATCAGCCGAAGGATTTTTTATGGTTGGTCATATATGCCGTTTTGACCCTCGTATTACCGCCGCAAAAGAGGCTATCGACAACGGCAGCATCGGAAAGATAGTTTATATGCATGCCACCCGTAATCTTTCCTCTACAATCGGGGCACAGGTCTTGAACAGCATTTCAGCACTGATGGGCGATGGTATTCACGATACCGACCTTATGCTGTGGTTTTCCGGAAGTAAGATTAAAACAGTTTACGCGAATGAAGTTCGTCTCGGCAACTACAAATATGCCGATATAGGTTCCGCGGTATATCGTTTTGACAGCGGTGCTATCGGAGTCATCGAATCTGTCTGGGCCCTCCCGGAGAACACACCTTTTCAGATAGACGCCCGATTTGAGATTATCGGCACAGAAGGGGCCGTTTATATTAATTGCGGCGAGGCCGGGATTACCATAAACGACAAAACGGGAATTCGCAAACCGGATACTGCTTACTGGCCGTATCTGCATGGCAGAAGTATTGGCGCTCTTCGCAGTGAATTGAGTTATTTTACTGACTGTATTCGAGCGGGAAAAGCACCTGATGTTATATCACCTGAAGAATCAAAGCTGGCGGTTGAAGTGATATGTGCCGCCGAACGTTCGGCAAAATCAGGTGAAATCGTCGTGATGAAACCATCCTGAAAACAATTGATATTGACATAAATATTGATATTATAGTGTTGGAGAATGATTGAAATGAATTACAAAAATCAAAAACTTTTATGTGTATTGTGTAGGTCCGCACCGACTAACTAACTGTAAATTGACTCTGGCGTCAACTGTTACAAAAACACGAAAGGAATTAAATCAATGAATAGTGTCAACAGGAAAAGTTTAATAATGTGGACAGCTTTTGCTGTCCTGTTATTCACGATTGGTTTTTCACAGGCGACCGAGTTCCGGGGTTCGTGGAGCCATTCGCCGGATCGAGTTTGGGTCGGACCGGAATACTGGGCCAATCGCCTGCAGGATTGGCAGGTGGCCGGCGGCAGACTGGAATGCGTGGAAGCAGGGGCCGGCAAACCCATGCGAACAGTGCACCTGTTAACACGCTCGCTGTCAAACAAACACGGTGATTTCGTAATGAGGGTTCGCACAGGCCTGATCGGCTCAACAGCAAAAGTATCGCCCAGGGCGACGGCCGGCCTTCTGGTCGGAGCGGCACCGGATGTGGACTACCGGGCGGCGGCATTGGTGCATCACAGTCCCGGCCCCGGCGGCGGACTCTTCGCCGGCATTGATGCGCGTGGGAATCTGTTCATCCGCGACTTCAGCAAAGGTGATACAGGCAAAAACAGGGCGAAAAACCCGCCACCAAATCTAATCATTAAAAAAGAATCCATCGCTCTGTCAAAAAAGATCGAACTGCGTTTAATAGCCAAACCCGCTGATGGTAAATATGTGTTGACGTTATCAGCCCATGAGCCAAAGAGCGGTCGGCAGTTAGGCCGGGTATCGCTGGATGATGTCGCCCCTGATCGGCTGACAGGCAGTATTGCGCTCGTGTCTCATCCGGGTATGGGCAAGACGGGGCGATTCTGGTTTAATGACTGGTTTGTTTCCGGGAGTAAGATAAAGGAACATAAAAACCGGCTTTGCGGCCCGATTCTGTGTACTCAATATACCCTCGATAATAACATACTCAAAATGACCGCCCAGATGATGCCGTTGGGTAAGAAGGACAATCAAACGGTCGTTTTACAGACCAAACAAGGGGCTTTATTGAAATCATGGAAAGACGTAGCCACAGCACGCGTTATCACTCCCGGCTGGACGGCTCCGTTTCGTGTGCCGGACTGGGACTCGAAGAAGAATATCGAATATCGGGTAGTCTATAATATGAAGCCGACCAACGGCCAAAGCCGTCAGTACACCTGGGCCGGTACCATCAGGCGAGACCCGATTAAAAAACGTAACATAGTTGTGGCAGGCTTTACCGGTAATCACAACGTGCGCCATCCGGGCGTCGAACGCGGCAAATATACCTGGACGAACGACTGGCTGTGGTTTCCGCACAATGAAATAGTAAATTACGTTTTCAAACATAAACCCGATGTACTGTTCTTCAGCGGCGATCAGGTCTATGAAAGCGCCAGCCCCACCGCCGCCGACCGTAGCGGCAAAGTATCATCGTACCTGGATTATATGTACAAATGGTATCTGTGGTGCTGGGCCTATCGCGACCTTGTCCGTGACATACCCTGTGTTACCATCCCCGACGACCACGATGTCTATCAGGGCAATATATGGGGCGCGGGCGGCCGCAAGACCGACATGGATAATAAGGGCGGCTATGTCCTGCCCGCTGAGTTCGTCAAGATGGTCGATAGGACTCAGACCAGCCATCTGCCCGACCCTTACGATCCCACACCAATCAAACAGGGCATAGGCGTGTACTACACCGATATGACCTACGGCAGGATCAGCTTCGCCATTATAGAAGACCGCAAGTTCAAATCGGGTTGCAACGGGCTTTGCCCCCCCACCAAAAGCGGCAGACCAGATCATATTATCGATCCGGACTTCGATCCGAAAACCGCCGATGTACCGGGCGCGAAACTTCTGGGGGACCGACAGCTTAAATTCCTTAACAACTGGGCCTCCGATTGGCGCGGCACCGATATGAAAGCGGCACTTTCGCAGACAGTGTTCGCCGGTATGGCAACCCATCACGGCGGAAATCTGCAATACCTCGTAGCCGACTATGACAGTAACGGCTGGCCGCAAACCGGCCGTAACAAAGCACTGCACGAATTTCGTCGTTGCTTTGCGTTTATGATCGGCGGCGACCAGCACTTGGCCACCATCACTCATCACGGAATCGATACCTGGAACGATGCCGGCTGGTCGTTCACGGTGCCCTCGATAGCCAACTTCTACCCGCGAGCATGGTGGCCCAAGACGCCCGCTAAAGACCATATAGAAGGCATGCCCGACTATACAGGTGGGTATCTCGACGGACTCGGCAATCATGTAACCGTATGGGCAGCAACCAACCCAGACAAAAAAATGGGCCACGAACCGGCCGCACTACACGATAAGATGCCCGGCTACGGGATTATCCGCTTTGACAAGAAAAAACGTAACATCACTATGGAGTGTTGGCCGCGATTTGTCGATCCGACCAAGCCAAAAACCGGCTCTCAATACGAAGGATGGCCCAAAACCATTGGCCAACTCGATAACTACGGCCGCTCGGGGGTGGCATACCTGCCGACACTGAAGATTAAAAGACCAAAAAATCCGGTCGTACAGATAATCGACGAAGCAAATTCAGAAATTGTCTATACCATTCGCGTCAACGGCAAGTCATTCCGGCCCAAGGTGTTTCGGAAAGGTAAATACACAATCAAGGTTACCGATCCGGATGTCGGAAAGGAAAAAACTTTTACAGGTGTGGACACTCTTGCACCTGATGAAGAACAGACAATTAAAGTGAATTTCAAATAAGGTACTTTAAGGAGATTTTATTATGCAACGACGCGATTTTTTCAGAACCGCGGGCCTTGGGATAGCAAGTCTGGCCCTGCCGGGATGTCTGAATGACACCAGTAAAACCGTTGGCGAAAACAAGCACCCTAATATCATTTACATTCTGGTCGATGATCTGGGTTATGGCGACCTGGGCTGCTATGGTCAGAAAAGAATCAAAACACCAAATATCGATAAGATGGCAGCCGAGGGCATGCGTTTCACTCAGCATTATGCAGGCAGTACCGTATGCGCACCATCACGCTGCAGTTTGATGACCGGCTACCATACCGGGCACACACTCGTCCGCGGCAATAAAGAGATCATACCGTCGGGACAGATGCCTCTTCCGTCTGAGACAGTAACTGTTCCAAAGATAATGAAAAAGGCCGGGTATAAAACCGCTCTTATCGGCAAATGGGGGCTGGGTGGCCCTGACTCCGCGGGCGTACCCAATAAGCAGGGCTTCGACTATTTCTATGGTTACCTCTGTCAAAGACATGCCCATAACTACTATCCGGAATTTCTCTGGAAAAATGAGCAAAAAGTCCCACTTAGAAACAAAGTTAAATATGAGAAAACCGGTTATGCCAAAGGCGTTAGCGGTGTCTCGACGAACAAGCTCGACTACTCCCATGACTTTATGACACAAGAGGCGTTGGCCTTTGTCGAACGTAATAAGCAGAATCCGTTTTTTCTCTATATAGCCTATACGATCCCACACGCCAACAACGAAGCAGGCAAAAAGGGTATGGAAGTGCCCGACTATGGTATCTATAAAAACAAAGACTGGCCGGAACCGCAGAAAGGCCATGCCGCTATGATAACCCGCATGGACGGCGATGTCGGGAAATTATTTGCCCTGATAAAAAAACTCGGTATCGATGATAATACACTGGTTATGTTCACCAGCGACAACGGACCACACCACGAAGGCGGAAATGACCCGAACTTCAATAACAGCAGCGGTTCACTACGCGGTACCAAGCGCGACCTGTACGAAGGCGGCATTCGTGTGCCCATGATAGCCCGCTGGCCCGGCAAGGTCAAATCCCGTTCAACCAATAACCATATTTCCGCGTTCTGGGACGTTCTACCAACCTGTGCCGAATTGGCTGGCGCGAAAGCTCCCGATAAAATCGACGGTATCTCTTTTGCACCAACGCTTTTGGGCAGTAACGACAGACAGAAACAACATGAGGTCCTTTACTGGGAATTCCCCGCCGCACGCGGTACCAAGCAAGCCGTTCGTATGGGCGACTGGAAGGCCTTTCGTTTTTATCAGGGTCCGATGGAACTTTACAACCTGAAAGACGACCTCGGCGAAAAGAATAACCTTGCCGCGAAATATCCTGATATTGTCAAAAAAGCGGAACAGTATATGAACGCCTCTAACACGCCTTCAACCCATTGGCCCCTGAAAAAATGGAGCGGTGGGAAAAAATAAATAGACAGTAAAATAAAGGTAACAAATAAGAAGAAGATAAAATACAGAACTGATTCAGCCAATAAAAACAGGAAAAATATAAAATATGATTAAAGCAACGGAAATGAAGAAAGGTATGGTTGTAGTGGTTAACGGTAACCCCTCTGTGGTACTCGATTATCAACATGTCAAGTTAGGTAAGGGCGGAGCCGTACTTCAGACCAAACTTAAGAATGTCAAAGACGGAACAATCACTACCAAGAGAATCCGCTCCGAAGAGACAATGGAACAGGTATTCGTGGATAAGCAGCAGTACGAATATCTATATTCAGCCGGCGATGAGCATGTCTTCATGCACAAAGAAACTTACGAACAGATCACATTGGACAGCGGCATGTTCAGCGAAGGCAAAAAATGGGCCATACCTAATATTGACGTCGAGATTCATTTTCTCAGCGGCAGCCCTCTTACAGTCGTCCTGCCCAACTCGGTCGAACTGAAGGTAATCGACACGCCGCCGGCCATAAAAGGCGCCACCGCCACCAACCAGTATAAAAAAGCCACGCTCGAAACGGGCGTAGAGATTACCGTACCACCCTTTGTGGAAAACGGCGAATTGATCCGGGTCGATACCCGCACAGGAGAATACCTCGAACGCGTTAAAAAATAATGCTAATCAGTACCTGTTGCGAGAGCGTTTTAAATAGCTATCGCTGTTAAAAGGAGACAAATATGATTACACATACTAATTCCAGGCGTGATTTTCTCAAAACAGTGGGTTGGACCGCGGCTACGATGGCTTTGCCTTCTTTTGCGCAGGGACAAACCTTTCAAGCCACGCTCAAGCCACTGCTTCGGACGGTTGATCTGAACATCGGTGAATCACAAACAATTAAGTTGCACGACGGCTCTGATGCAACAGTCAAACTACTCGATCTGAAAGAAAACCGCGACGATCTTCGCCAGGCCGTTCGCCATGCCGAGGTCAGAGTGCTCGTTAATAATAAAACGGTTACGCTGGTCTCTTCGACCTATCGCCTGCCGACGACCATCGCCGGGGTACGGATCGACTGTCCCGTTACAAAAGGTTATTTGAAAAAAAGCAGCAAAAAAAACGTCTGGGCCATGGATAAA
>DAOWIP010000161.1 GCA_030640865.1 Sedimentisphaerales bacterium
CCAGGCTCGGCGAACTGGTTTCGACCAGGCAGGAAAGACGTTGTTTGGATTCTCATCGGGAGCTACGATAATAAGTTATATTGTATCGACGCCGCCACGGGCCGAGCGGTCTGGACATATAAAAGTGATAACTATATCAACGGCACGCCTGCCGTTAGTTCAATTGAGGAGGCTTCCCGTGTCGAAACCTCAAGCAAAGAGCAAATCGGCCCGGTAAGCAAAATGGTGGTTTTCGGCGGCTGCGATGCCAAGTTGCATATTCTCTCCGCCCTCAACGGCAAACTGACCCGACAGATTGACTGCGGCGCTTACATTGCCGGCTCCGCCGCGTTAGCCGATGGCCTGGCCTTCGTAGGCAATTACGAAGACTCCTTCATATGCGCCGACATCAACACAGGTAATATCGTATGGCGGTATCAGAATGAAGGCGATCCGTTTTATTCCTCTCCGGCAGTGGGAGAAAAACGCGTCGTTGTCGGCGGGCGAGATAAACGTCTGTACTGCTTCAACCGGAAAGACGGAAAACTCTTATGGACATTTGCCACTAAAGGCGGAATCGACAGCTCACCAGTGATCTGCGACGGAAAAGTCATTATCGGCTCGGACGACGGGCGATTATATATGGTAACACTGTCCGAGGGCAAACAAATCTGGTCGTACGAAATCGGCCAGGCAATTACAGCTTCACCGGCAGTAGCCGGAGGAATGGTCATTGTCGGCAGTGAAGACGGCAACCTCTACGCTTTTGGTCCGTAATCTCTGTTTCGGATATTTGTAGCATAGTGCTCACGATTGAATTTCCCCGTTAGGACACGGGTAAGTAACCTTACAGCAATATGTTACGATTTCGCTCGCGGGAAATCCCATACGCGGTGCGTATAATAATGGCAGGGAATAAAACAACAATGCTTAAACTCGTCAATATATACAAGCGATATAGCACTATCGGGCCAAAAGAAGAGGGTTTTGTACTGAAAGATATCTGCTGGGAAGTCAAAGCGGGACAGTCAGCGGCAATAACCGGCCCGTCCGGTTCCGGTAAAAGCACACTTTTAAATATCATCGGGGCACTCGACAAACCCACGTCCGGCAAAGTACTGATAGACGGAAAAGACCTGACGAAACTTGACGATATTGAACTGGCAGGTCTGCGAAATCTCGAAATCGGTTTTGTGTTCCAACTACATCATCTGCTGCCACAGTGCACCGTGCTGGAAAATGTTCTGATTCCAACCCTGGCCCAACCCGTCGGCGGCAACCGACAAAAAACGAGATCACACAGTCAATATAAACCGTCGGAAAGGGCGCAAGAACTACTCGAACGGGTCGGGCTGAGCCATCGACTTCACCATCGGCCCGGCCAATTGTCCGGCGGCGAACGGCAACGGGTGGCAATGGTTCGAGCCTTGATTAACCGTCCAAGGCTACTACTGTGCGATGAACCGACCGGCTCATTAGACCAAGCCGCCTCAGAAAACCTTGCCGAATTGATGATCGAACTGAATCGCACCGAAGGAGTAACACTGATCACGGCAAGCCATTCCCTGAAACTGGCACAACGTATGGATCAGATGTGGGAACTGAGTAACGGACAATTGCTACCCGGTACTTTGTTATGATAACACTGAGAACCTTATTTATACGCAGCATATTTTTTTACCGGCGTACTAACCTGGCGGTACTGCTTGGGGCTGCCGTCAGTACCGCTGTTCTGGTCGGTGCGCTGTTGATCGGGGACTCAGTACGTTTCAGCTTACAGCGGATGGCTGCCTCTCGCCTGGGCCGAGTTCATCTGGCAATGACAAACCCGGACCGATTCCATCGAGCAGGTCTGGCCGATGAACTGGCGGTGGAATTGCACACTGAGGCTGCCGCTGTCCTGCGTCTGGCAGGGGCGGTCTCCATTAACCAGCCAACCGGCTCCGTCAAAAATAATAAGCGTGTCAATCACGTCGAGGTTCTCGGCGTGAACAACCGCTTCTGGAACATAGGACCCGAACAACAGATTTTTCACATAGAACCGGATGAGATTATCCTGAACAAGCCGTTAGCAGCACGGTTGGCGGCGACCGCAGGCGATATGGTTGTGTTACGTGTGCGTAAACCATCTCTGCTTTCCGGTGAAGCACCGCTGTCGGTCGTGGATGATGACTCCGTAGCCGCCCTATTGAGAGTTAAAGCCGTAATTTCCGAATCTGATTTCGGGCACTTTAGCCTTAAGGCCAATCAGATCGCTCCTTATAACGCTTTCGTGTCCCTTACAACTCTTGCCGCAAAAGTCGAACAGCCCGGCTGTGCCAATATGATCCTTCTGAGCAATAATACCAAAGGCAGCCTGACAACAGATGAAGCCGCAGCGGCAATAAAGCGACATTGGCAGCTCGCTGACGCCGCTCTGGAATTACGCGAATTACAACAACAGAATCAACTCGAACTGCGCTCCCGACGAATATTCATAGAAGATACGATTCTCGAAACCACATCAAAAGCAAAAGTTAAATCAACCGGAATATTAACCTATCTAATAAATGAACTGCGTGTCAACAATCGCACTACGCCCTACTCGTTTGTTTCGGCAATTGAAAAATCCCGCGACGGCAGCGGTCTTGTTCCCGCCGATATGGATGACGACGAAATAATCATCAACAATTGGCTGGTCGAGGACTTGAAAGCCAAAGTGGGCGATATAATAAATCTGACTTATTTTGTTTCCGGACCAATGCGTAAGCTCGCGGAACGCACAAGCAAGTTTCGTGTGCGGGCCGTAGTGCCCATCGAAGGCAGAGCGGCTGATCGTGAGCTAATGCCGGATTTCGCGGGGCTGGCCGATGTTGAAAACTGTCGCGACTGGCGGCCGGGAGTACCTGTTAATCTTGACGCCATTCGCGATAAAGACGAGGACTACTGGGATCGCTATCGCGGCACACCCAAGGCATTCATCACACTTTCGGCCGGTCAGAAAATCTGGAAAAACCGTTTCGGCAGTGTTACGGCCCTGCGTTGGCCGCTGACAGAAGATAGTCGCAAAATTGTGGAAAACACGATTCTACAGAAAGCGAACCCGGCCCAATTTGGCACTTTCTTTCAGCCGGTTGCCCGACAGGGGCGACAGGCAAGCGAAAACGCTCTTAATTTCGGGCACCTTTTTCTGGGCCTGAGTTTTTTTGTTGTCGTCTCGGCGTTACTGCTGACGGGACTATTGTTCGTGCTCGGCATTGACCATCGCCGCGCTGAAATCGGCATATTGCAGGCATTAGGTTTTTCCGTCGGTCGGGTGCGTTTGTTATGGCTTTGGCAGGCCGGTGCGCTGGCAATGTTGGGAGCGATTATCGGCTTACCCTGTGGTATGGCATATACATGGATGATGCTGCATGGTCTGGCAACGATATGGCGAGATGCTATCGGCAGTTCGATAATCCACTTTCACGCTGAACCGTCCAGCCTGCTGGTCGGTGGGACCGCGGGGTTAATCACCGCCCTATCGGCCATATCCGTTACCTTACGCCATCATACCCGCCGAACAGCACGGGAACTGCTGTCAGATGATACAAGTCTGCAACTGCAAAAGGCGGCCACTGTATCCAACAAGAGTAATAATGGGTTATGGGTGGGGCTTGTTTGCGCTGCCCTGGCTTTGGTGATGGTCCTGGCGGGGCTATACAGTAAAGATGTTTCTGCGGGCCTCTTTTTCATCGCCGGCGCCCTTCTGTTGTGTTCGTCGCTTGGCTTTACGGCAGCTCTGCTTAACAGGTCAGGCCGTCGGGCCGGGGTGTCTCAATTAACTATCCCGTCCCTGGCCGTTCGGAATTTGACGAGGCGTTCAGGTCGCACACTGGCGATAGTGGCCCTGTTGAGTTGCGGTGTTTTTATTATCTTTTCCGTGGGAGCCAACCGACATGACAGTTTGGCCAACGCTGAGAAACGCTCATCAGGCACAGGCGGTTTCGCTCTGATGAGTGAGTCAACCCTGCCGATATATAACGATTTAAACAGCGAAAAAACACGTAATAAATTCCTGCTCGAACCCAAACTTTTCCAACAAGTAAAGATTGTTCATCTGCGAGTAAGGGACGGCGATGACGCCAGTTGCCTGAATTTGAACCAGGCCCAGATGCCACGCCTGTTAGGTGTTGCCCCGGAAGAACTGGACGCCCGCGGCGCATTCACCTTCGTCAAAACCCTTGACGGAACCGATTGGGCCAACAAACATAACAAAACCGACGATAATAACAACACGTCAGTCGATAATAACGGCACGTCAGTATCACACCCGTGGTTGCTGTTGGCACAAAAACAAGATGATGGTTGTATTCCGGCTATTGCGGACGCGACCACGATTAAATGGGCGATGGGTAAGGCAATCGGTGATAAGCTGACCTTTACCGACGATTATGGACGCGATTTTAAGATAAGGCTGGTCGGCGCCCTGAAGAATACTATCCTGCAGGGCAGCCTTGTCATTTCCGAACAGAATTTTATCGAGCGATTTCCATCACAAGATGGTTATCGTATGTTCCTGATCGATTGTCCCACAGAAAACTCTAACAAGGTCTCACAAGCATTGTCAGATCGACTTACCGAAAAGGCACTGGATGTACATACCACCGTACAAAAACTCGGATCATTCAACGCCGTGCAAAATACTTACTTGTCAATCTTTCAACTTCTGGGAGGCCTGGGATTAATATTAGGCAGTGTCGGGCTGGGCGTAGTACTGATGCGTAACGTATTAGAACGTCGAGGCGAATTCGCCATGCTGAGGGCAATCGGATTCGATAAAAAAACACTGAAACGCCTGATTTTATACGAACACTGGATAAGCCTGTTTGCGGGACTGATATGCGGTGTCGGGGCGGCCCTGATAGCCGTACTGCCGGCAGTGAGAGGAGCAGGGACACAAGTGCCGTGGCTCCAACTTTTGCTAACCCTTGTTGTTGTGGCTGTAATCGGTATAATATGGATATGGCTGGCGGCGGGGGCGGCGATGAAGGGTGAGTTGCTGCCGGCGTTGAGTGAAGAATAAATGAGTTGTGAGAAAAAGAGTGGAGGGTGGAAGAGGAACTAAACATTGAATAAGATCGCCACACGGAGTGTGCCTCCCACTTTAGTAAGAACCGCGGGAATAATATGAAGGAAATCTCCGCCGTAAAAACCCTGCCGTACGCAGTCGCTTTAGCGGGGTGCATAATGTTACTTGTATGGAATCTCTATTCCATCGATAAGCTGCCTATGCGCGTCCCCGGAAAAGAGGTGACGGATATACAGCCGGTTGATGAAAACGTCTTGATCGATCTGGAAGGAACACTCGAAAAACTCAACGGTGTGCCGGCTGCCCTTAATGGAACCTGGCCGCGATTTCGGGGGGACAATTTCGACGCGATATTTACCGACGAGCGGGTCAAATTGATTAAAAGTTGGCCCGCTGACGGCCCACGGGTTTTATGGAC
>DAOWIP010000080.1 GCA_030640865.1 Sedimentisphaerales bacterium
CCGCTGATTTCGCTGTTGAAACTGATACGATAGCCGGAGCCGTCCTTAATAAGGGATGCCTGAATACCTATGTCAGCATCGTTAATATCGGATATGGTGTCCTCGATACTATCGGCGCCGCCGACGTCGAGTTTGAATTCGTAGGAACCGTCAAGATAATAATTGTCATCCGCGGCTTTGCGAGCGGTTCCGAGAATACCGAGGTCGTGGGCAGTATTACCGCCATTCTCCTCGACGGTAAAGGCGCCAACGCCGGTGCCGGTGCTGGTATCGTAAAGCAACAGGCCGTCACCAGTATCATTTATACGAGCACGTATGCCGGTGCTGGCGGTGTTGATTTCGTCGATGACATCCGCAAGAGACTCTATGTCGTTCCTGAGTAAATCGACGGTAGCGGAACTTCCGAGACCGTCGGTAATATCAAATTCACCTCGGCGGATACCGCGGCCCTGACGGAGATCACCGAGTTGTGCTGCGCCAGAGATATATTGTAATTGCAAATTACCACTGTCGATAGAGGTAACGGCATCGTCCACAACAATACCGAGTTTCTGCGCCAAGGTGCCGGATGCGACATCCGAAACTACCATATTACCGCTACCGGTTGTGGAGGTATCCTCCAGAATAATACCATGTCCGACATTGTTAGCGCGAGCCCTTATATTTGTACCGTTGAGACCGCTGTCATTAATGGCGTTAAGAACGTCCTGAACAGTAAAGGCATCGGTCAGGTTGATTTGGGCGGTATTACCGGCGCGATCGGTAAAGCTGATAACGCCGCCTTCGGTAATGCGATTCGAGCCATAGTTGGGAACATCTGGATCGCCGCCGCTGCCGCCGTTGAGGCTGCGCAGCATAACGGTATTCAGGCCGGCGATAAGGCGACGGCCATTATACTGGGTTCCGGTAAAGCCTGTCGGGGTCAACAGGCCGAGGTCCTCGGCGATCATACTGCTGTTGGCGCTCTGGATGGTTAGATTACCCGCGCCACCGCTGTTATCGGTAACGTTGAGGCCGTCCGTGGCGGAGTTTATGGCAAGCGCCAGAGTGCCGCTGTTTTCCCAATGATTATTAACGGCGTTGACAACGTCGCCGATAGTCTCCATAAACCATATCTGATCGCCATTGATATTACTGCCGGCAACATCACCGACGATGCCGAGGTCGGCGGCGGCAGAACCGCCGTCCAGGTCCTCAATAATAAAGTTACTACTACGCTCCTCATCAAAGCTCGTGCTGTTGTCGGTGATTTTTAGATGGTCAAGGCCGCCAAAAGCCACGGAAATATCCATATTATTGGTTTGGGCGGCATTCTCGATATATGTCTTCAACTCACCGAGAGTGGCGTCGGAGCCATAGGTGGTATAAAAGTCATCCAAATCAACGTTAATAAACCTGCTGTTCCTGTCGGTAACGCGGAAGGTGCCCGATCGGATGCTGCCGCCGCTGCTTAATGACTTGAGTGTAGTACTTTGCGCATCGTTGCCGATGGTTTCATGCAGGCAATCTTTCAGATCAATATTCAGAACCGTGCCATCGGATAAATTGAAAGTAATGTCCTCCAGCGGACTATCGAAGCCGCGGATACCATTGCCGTCGTTGAGATCGCTCAGGCTGGTGTCGGCTGACATTGAAAGGATGTCCGAACCGGTGATAACACTGCCGGCGAGATTGGCACGGATTCCCAGGTCCAGAGCGGTACGTCCGGAGCCGATGTCGGAAACGATAAGATTACCGGCATCGCCGGTATTGTCGGTAATGACGATGCCGTCGCCGGATACTGAGGCGGTAACGTTGACAGTAGTGTTCGCGTTAATCTCGTCGAGTATGTCCTGAACAGTCAGGGCAGTGGTAAGGTCAATCTCATCGCTGTTTCCGGCACGATCGGTGATATTGATCTTGCCCCGCTGAAAACCCCGCTGTCCGTTAATAAAGCTCAAATCGGTGGCTTTGGCAAGTTGGCCCTGGCCGATCTCGAAACTGAGTGTGCCGCTGCCTATACTACTGTCAAGACTGTTGTAAGCCCGGCTGACAAAATGATGGTTCGAGGCCAGGCGCTTGACTGTAAATCGGTAAATTCCCTCGGCTGCGAATTTGTCGCCGGAAGCCGTGATAATATTTTCGTCGCTGGAAGTAACCGTTTTCTGCTGAAAAACCGATTCTTTGTTGAAACTGGCGGCGGAAAGCTGCATGGCCATAACCTTGGCCTGAATGCCCATCATGGCGGTCCGCTGCGCGGTGAGAATATCAATGCGATCCACAAGCCGCTGCCGCGGCCGCCGCTCTATCTCCATTAACGAGTTGACTATGCCCTCGATGTCCAGACTGGATATA
>DAOWIP010000040.1 GCA_030640865.1 Sedimentisphaerales bacterium
CGGTCAAATTTATAGCGGCTGGGTAAAACTGGGGGAATTTGATCCGGAGGTCCAAAAGGTGGCCGAGGCCGTGTTAGAAGCGATTTTAGCAGGCAAAAAGAACCCGTCACTCGACTATCATAATAATGCCATGGGCAGATTAAGTCTGGCAGGCCATTTGGCAGCTAATCTTGCGGCGGCCAAAGTGAAATAGTACCCGTGTTTAAGGAAACGAAGGATAATACAGAAAACAGAAGAAAAGAAATAGAACACGGAGAAATAGAACACGGATGATACGGAGAAAACATCACAAAAAACGTTAGAAAATATTGATTTTGATTAAAAAACAACGATGTCTAAAAATACCATAAATCTTTTGCCGCATAGAATTTGCGACGTTTTTGCTGTTTTTCGGCAAGTTTGAATTAAGTTATTGGGGGCTGTTTTATGATATTTTTTAAAACAATCTCTTGACAGCTCTGACATTTCTGGTAAAATCCTCCAAATCAACGTAAGCGAGCGGCGCAAGGATGGGTCGCGTTAGTGTAAGTTGTTTTCTCATCTAAAGTTACCTCACGGATGAGGGGCTGATTTTCCATAACAGCATCGCAAGTTGATTATCACAGCCATATTGTAGGACATTATAAATGGTTTTTGATAAACAACTTATGGAACAGAGAAGCGGACAGCAAAAAAATAATAAAATATTATTTTTATTGTTTTTTATGTTGACTATAGAAATTATAGTTGCTATTCTGCCCAGTCTGTATATTTTATTGCCAATAGGGCCGAGATCATCGGAACTACAAGCAGATAAAGCTGTTACAGCAATTTTGCTTGTTCCGTAAGCCGGTTTTTTGGTGGGAGTTGTCCTGGTGGAAGCAGAAAGAATACGCATACGCATGGAAGCCTATGATCACGGCGCCCTGGACGCTTCGGCACGTGAAATAGTCGAACAGGCCAAGCGGACTAATGCCCGTGTAAGCGGTCCGATCCCGTTGCCTACGCGAATGGAACGCTATACAGTGCTGCGGTCGCCGCACATCGATAAGAAATCGCGTGAGCAGTTCGAGATACGAACGCATAAACGACTGATCGATATTTATGAAGCTAACCCGCGTACAGTCGAAGCTCTGAATCGATTGGTTGTTCCGGCGGGCGTGTTTGTGAAGATACGCGTATAACGATAAATGATAAAACGTGCTGAATTCCCAAAAGCACGTTTTTTTATTAGCTATATATATAAGTAGAAAAACGAGCGATTAAAAATGACAGTGATGCTTTTAGGCAAAAAAATAGGAATGACCCAGTTGTATAACGACAAAGGCGTTATTGAGCCGGTAACCGTAATCCAGGCCGGCCCGTGTACGATTATGCAGGTCAAAAATCAGGAGACCGACGGCTACACATCACTGCAGTTAGGATACGAAGACGCTAAAAAATCGCGGCGAAAAAAACCGCAGATCGGCCATGCCCAAAAAGCCAATACAACCGTCAAACGATTCGTCCGAGAAGTAAGAACAGACGGACAACCCGAACAGGAGCCGGGCGAAGAACTGACGGTTAAGATTTTTGAGGGTATCAATTACGTTGATGTAATCGGTACGACCAAAGGAAAAGGGTTTGCCGGCGTAATGAAACGACACGGCTTTAAAGGTATGCCCGCCTCACACGGTACAGAACGCAAACACCGTCATCCGGGCGGGATCGGGTCAAACTCCGGCAGTGCCGGTACGGGCCGCGGAATCCGTAAAGGGAAAAAGATGGCAGGACATATGGGCTGTACCCGTAAAACCACCCGTAATCATCGTATCGTCGAAATCGACGAAGAAAACAACCTGATAATGGTGAGAGGATCAGTTCCAGGGGCGTGTAACGGCTACCTGATGATCCAAAAATCAAAGACAAAACAGTAAGCGGCGTTAATAAAAAAAATATTGTAAATGTTCAACTATAAGCAAAAAACCGTTGAAACGGTTGAGAAAACGGATGGCAAACCTCTCGACACCGGACTAAAGTCCGGTGCTAATGAGAAAAACCGCCTGTTGCACACGGCTGAATAGTTACAAGATACTAAGGTTAAACGAGGATGATAGACTTACCAGTTTATAACCAAAAAGGCGAAGAAGTCGATCGAATACAAATCGACGAGGCACTGCTGGGCGGAAGAATACGTCCGGTACTGCTGAAACAAGCGCTGGTAATGTATCACGCGAATAAACGGCAAGGCAACGCTACGACCAAAAGCAGAGGTATGGTGGCTGGGTCAAACCATAAAATATATCGACAAAAAGGCAGCGGCCGAGCACGAATGGGCAGAAACCGAATGGTAATACGACGCGGCGGAGGAGTAGCCTTCGCAAAACTGCCACGCGACTTCCGTCAGCGAATGCCACAAAAACAACGCCAACTGGCACGAAACTCGGCAATCCTGGCAAAACTGAAAAGCAACGATACAATCGTAGTAGATAAACTGGAATTCGAACAACCGCGAACACGAGACTTTATCGGGGTTATGAATAATCTCAAAATCGACGTCGGACGCAGTTGTCTCGTAGCCCTGGATGACGCCGATGTGAACGTGTATAAATCACTGCGGAATATTCCGCGAGTAGAAGCACTGGAAGTGGAACAGCTTAACGCAGGAATCATTTGCAACCGACGAAAATTGCTGTTCACCCGCCAGGCATTGGAATCGTTGCTGAATGTTGGTGAAGGCGATAAAACAGAGGATACGCTGAGTGGATAAGTACCAAGTAATAATACGACCCCTGATTACCGAACAGGGAACGTTCCAGTCTCAAGCCTTTAGCGCATATCCCTTTCAGGTACACCTGAAAGCCAATAAGGCGCAGATCAAACAGGCTGTCGAGAA
>DAOWIP010000598.1 GCA_030640865.1 Sedimentisphaerales bacterium
CAAAATGAATCTTAGTGTGCGGGACGTGGGCGGGGGGATTCTGTTGATCAGTCAGTTCACACTATATGGAGATTGCCGCAAGGGGCGACGGCCCGGCTTCGATACGGCAGGCAAACCAGAACAGGCGCGACAATTGTATGAGTTGACGCGGGAGCTTATTAAGCAACAGGGAGTGCCTGTGGAGACAGGGGTGTTCGCGGCCAATATGCAGGTCAGTAGTATTAATGACGGACCGGTAACGTTTATATTGGATAGTGCGAAGTAAGTTTTATGATTTGTAACATTTTAGCCATCTGCGGTAATTTAGAAAATCGTCAAGAGCACCTCTCTGAAATACAGAAAGGTGCCACCCAAGAGATTTTAATCACAAGCTGTAAGCTTGTGCTACGTTTGGCTAAAATGTTACGATGATTTTAGGATTTTAGGGTTTGGAAGGTTGGAAATTACCTCTTTGAATAAAAGTGAACCGCTGCGCCAGAGGATGCGATCGGTGGCCATGCGGTGCGTAATGGTTCTATAAGAACTGGCGCCGGAGACGGCCTCGGTCAGGGCGCGTTTGAGATTAGGTGATTTTCGTGCTACGTTCAGGAGTATGTCCATAGCTCCATGATTTGCCAACAGATTAGTGGAGAAACGGGAGGCTCGTGCATACCAGAGGTCCTGGGTAACCTGACGAAAGACAGGGAGATAGTATCGCCGGAAATCGTTGGCCGCGAGACCGCGGTGAACCATAACGCGAGCGGCAGCGATGCCGCTGAGGATAGCGGAATTAATACCTTTGCCCTTAAACGGCCGAAGCATACCGGATGCGTCACCAATAATGACCATGCGGTCGGCAAAGATATTGTGGGCCGGACTGGTTGGGAAACAACCCGGATAAAAAACATCGTTTCCCTTTTCGTCATAGTCCCGCGGCAATAGTCGAGCGACCTGGGGGCGATTGATGAACTCCAGCATAGAGTTGTTATCGACCCTGCGGCCGGCGATGTTGATACTGAGATGATTGAACTTCGGGGTTATAGCGCCGAACTCAACGGCGGGCATATCCGGCAAAAAAGCATGAATGTAAAGTCCAAATCGCCGTAAGAAATCAGGGTCGGGATGACGCTTGGTGATGATTGTCTGCATATATTCGGGTCGGCGATAGCCGAAATGTCGCTGAAAAATATCGGCTACCGTTTGATCGACACCGAAGGCACCAACCAAGACGTCGGCGTCGGTTGTTCCCCGTGTTGTAATGATCTTGAAAGAAGAATCGTTTTTTTCGATCCGCTCTACCGCTGCCAGGTCGAGGTGAACGCCGTGGTCGAGTGCCTGGCGCATCATGTAGTCGTCGAACATAATCCGTCGAACAACATAGGAAGCACCAAACAGTTCGTCGAGAGAGATATTGTTCCACCGGGCGTGCAATACATAGCCCAGGATATATTTTTGTACGAGCTGTTCGGGAAACTCGATATTCAGTTTTTCGGTCAGGATGTTGTAAATGGGAGGTGAGAGCACGCCGATGCACTGATTGATCCTTTTGTCATAGTAAGGAACGTTACTTGGATGATAGGTGGCAGCGGCAGCGGCGAAATCTTTCGGTTCGTGGACGGTAACGCGCAGGTCAAAGTGCTGCCGGCGCGACAACTGCATCAGAGCAATAGCACACGATGTTCCGGCTGGCCCTCCGCCGATGATACTGACTCGCGCCGACGAACCAAGTTTGCGGACGTGAGCCGACGTAATATGACAATTATGAGACTCGTTATCGTTTTGGTCCGTCGTGAGTTTCTCATCGAGTCGCCGGGTGAGAGAGTGATGGTGTTTTTCGACGGCTATGAAGTGAGTCAGACGTTTTATAATCCCGCGTAAACGCCGAGCCATCACCTGGCCCAGATGAAGGACCATTTCCAGAATTAACAACGGCTGAATAATACGAAAGAAAATATGTTGGTATGGCCGATTGCCGGTGAACACATCCCATAAGATATCATCATATTTACGTGCTATGCTTTGCCGGGTTATTTCGGAACGTACCTGAATAAACAGTTTCATCAGTGGCGGCCGGGAGGTAATCAGATTGTGCATCCAAAGAATCTGGCGGCCAAAAAAGTTATCGTATATGATTTCACGCCTGATACGCGGAAGATACCGCCGGCGAAAACAGCGACGGCTGATGCCATAGTGAACAGCAACGACCGCTGCGATTTCGGAGCTGCGCAAGGCTGATTCGATGCCGTTTTTATAGTATCTACAACAGGAGGCATCTCCGACTAATACGATTCGATTGCTATAAAAGTTTTTAGAACTGCGTTTGAGCAGCAGCGGCAAACAATGGCAGAATCGGTCGGGCCAGTCCCATCCGGACTGAAGGATATTTTTCATTTCCGGGCATTTTCTTATTTCGTCGAGGTCTTCGCTGCACAGATCGTACGGTGCCAACATAGTTAAGGTGGCGTATCGGCCTTTGGGCGTCATCACCAGTTGGCGTACCCGACAGCCGGAGATATTGTACACTCGGACAAAATTATCATAGACCTTTGGTTTGGCGTCCGGACGGCGTACCAGTTCCATATTGGCGGCGCGGACGTAACGTGGAGGACGGTATCCGATGCCTAATTGCCGGAAATGATTCAATAGAACGGGATTCAACCCGAACGCCCCCACGATAAGTTCCGCTTCGACGCAGAATTGTTCTTTGTCTTTTTCCAACTTAATCCGTACTGGTTGGTCCATCATATCAGGAATGATTATCTCCAATGCTCGCGCCTGCTGATAATGTGCTCCCTTTTGCTGAGCAAGTCGCAGGAGATAATTGTCCAGGCCGACACTTTTGTCAGGATGGTCGAAGCGTGGTCCGCAGCCGCGAAAAACGGTGCGGCTGGGCTGTTGGCCCGGCGGCATTTCTATACGAAGGCAACCAGCGGAAGTGCTCCAGAAATAACCGTTCAACCGACTCTGGATCAGACCTTCCACCTGGTCCAGATCAATGCCGATTTTCCTAAGCCGTTGCCAGAGACTACCGTTGATGACGCCGGCGCACTTATTGCAGCCGCGTGGTCCGCACTGAGTAAAGTTACGGTGGTCATACAAGGTAACCTGTAAAGAGAGATTTTCTTTTTTCGCCAAACGCAGGATGGAATAAGCGAACAGGCTGCCGGCCGGCCCGGCACCGATGACGGCCACACGATCATTGTTATGAAGTTTGAGTTTATTTTCCATATAAAATTGGTAACATTTCAGCCATCTGCGGCAATTTAGACGCCAGCGTCAAAAGTTCTTTGCCCCCTCGATTTTGGAGTTTGGGGCCTGTTTTTGCAACGTTTTTCGGGCTTTTGACGGTTGCATCAATTTATAAAAATGTATAGAAATAAAAGCCAACCATGCTTTAGCTTGCTTATACTTCGCATAAGCTGCGCAAAAACATGCCACCCGACGAGCCATCCGCCTCGAAGACTCGGTGGCTGCCACCCAGCCGCTACCGGATGTTTTCATTCAGTATCGGTATATATGGTGATTTTATTACCAAGAAGGGGATTTTGTCAACTGTTCCGTTTGGTAAAAATCGGAAAAATGTCAGTCGGGTCGGCGGCGTATTGCCTTGGCCCAGGTGGTCGGCTGCCTGTGTGTCAGGAAACGGGCCAAACCAAGCAGAATAGCTGCGTTCATAGCAATAAAGTACCTCGGCACCGCAAGGATTTTCGGCAAAGAACCCAGTTTCCCCAGGGTCGCGCCTATCAGACCACTGAGATAAAAAAGGCCCTGCAGGAGCAGAGTACTGCCGTAAAAAGGTTGGCCGACCAATAGAATGTTGGCAATCAGCATACCGGTCAGAAAGAAAGGGACCAGCCAGCGCAGAAGTTTGTGACTGACAAAGGCGAAGCAGACCCGGCCGAGACGCGGATGCAAAATTCGCGGCACTAAAAATAGTGACTGGAAATTACCGGCGCTGATGCGAATCCGGCGGCGTAGTTCGCCGGCCCAGTTGGAGACTGTTTCGCGAGCGCAGGCCTTCTCGACAAATCGGCAGTGGTAGCCGCGTGTCATAATCTTCATTCCGAGTACCTGGTCTTCGGTTACGGTCTGGCCGGGCAGTTCCTCGAAAAGGCAGCGGCGAATGGCGAAGATGCCACCGTTAATGCTCGGTACAACCCCGAAAGTATTTTCCAATCGCTTTATTCGATTTTCATAGCGCCAGTAAAACCCCTCCGGTTGACATACGTCGCGATCGTCGGAGGAAGCGGTCAGTTCCAGCTTGCCGATCGCACAACCGACTTTGGGATCATTGAAGGGCTGGACGAGATGTCTGATCGAATCAGGCTGATACATAGTATTAGCGTCTGAAAAGACCACAATGTCGCTCTTGAGAGGCATTTCCATTAAGCGGTTGAGCATGTGCACCTTGCCCCGGCGGACGCGACTGTGCAGGGTGGTAAAGTGGTCATCGCTGATACATCGCAGGATTTTGGCCGTGCCGTCGTCGGAACCGTCGGAGCCGATCAGGAAATGTATTTTGTCGGCGGGATAGTCGATTGCCCGGCAGTTGACGATCTTGGCCGGCAGGATGTTCGCTTCGTTGTATGCGCTGATAACCATCGTAACAGAGGGTAACAGCAAGTCGTTGTCAGAGGAAGCTGGAACAGAGATTATTGTTTGGTGGCGTCGAGGCCGGGCCAGGCGCGACAGGGCCATCAACAGTAATGGGTACAGAAAATACGTATAGACCGTAGCGCTCAGGCACAGCCAAAATACCAGTTTCAAGATGTTACAAACAAGATCAGGCATATAATTATTTTATGATTTTATGATTTAAGCTAACGCCACCCATCGACTTTGCTGACG